>JAYTAU010000077.1:0-5361 GCA_043737375.1 Planctomycetia bacterium | reverse complement strand
GTGTCGTTGCCGGCACCGCCATTCAGAATGTCTCCGTCGGCACCGCCATTGAGCGTATCGGCCAGATCGCTGCCGTAGATCGTGTCGGAGCCGGCGTCTCCCCATACTTCAACTGAGCTGAGCAGCGTGAACTGAGTGCTGTTGAGCGACCGCAGATCGATAAAGTCGTTGCCGGAGCCGCCAACGACTTGTAACGAAAACACATCTGCGGCTCGCAATGGTGCCGAAGTCTGAGAGTTGTTGACCGTCTGGCCGTTAATCGTCAATTGATCGACGTTGTTAACAGTCTGATAGCCTACCGTCACGCTGTCAGACGCTGCGTCGCTACCGATCGACAACAGGCCGTTCGAGAAACTGCTGCTAACCGTCCACATGCGCCGCGCTTCAAGCACTTCCAACGACAATAGACTATGCAGCTGCCGCTTACGTTCGGTAGTGGACGGAGTTCGTCGTCGCGACTGCGAGGTACGATGGAGAACAGATCTAGGCACCCTTGTTAATCGCTTCGTGAATCCAGCAGCGCGACGAATCGCCCCTCGCATGATCGAATACCAAGACCAGAAGCGCCGCCAGCTCCGAATAAACCAACGCATGGCAAGTTCCCTTTTGCATGCTGGGCGGAGGCGACTTTCTCAGCACTGCCAAGATAACGACGACCAAACCTGTCGTTCTAGTGCGAGACTGCCCCCGCGAATTAGGGTAAGATTACTCTCTAGAAACGCAAATGCAATACTTAAAGGAAATAATTTTTTTTTGTGTCGCGATTATCCCCTGACTCATTTCCGACTAGAGCATGACAATCTGGACTGGGATCACGCAGAAGCTCGGTCCATTTCATTCGGTGGGCATGTCGGGTGCCGTACACGACGGCAATATTGCCGCTATTGCCTGCCGGCATTCGCCCGAACGGCCTATCAAAGCGCTCACCGTTGAATGCGTTTTACACCGCGTGCGGCGTAGATGCGCACCTGGGGATCCTCGTCTTGCAGCGCCGCGGTGAGCGGATCGATTGCACGCTTCGAATTCAATATCGTCAAAGCTTGAATGATCGAAAGACGTACTTCGGATGACGGGTCGGTAAGGTGCCGGACCAAATGCTCCGTATGTCGCTCATCCTTGATATTGCCGATTTCGAAGGCGGCGACAATACGATACGCGGCATCCGGGTCGTCCAAATGATCAATCAGCGATTTGACCGCACGATCGTCTTTGGTCTCAGCGAGGCCTTGAAGCACCGACCGCAGGTTCTCCCGGTCGGAAACTTTTTTCAACAGCGCTTCGACGGCCGGAGCTGTTCCAATGCGACCCAACGAAAGGGCAGCATAGAGCCGTACCCGAATCGAAGGGTCGCTTAACGCCGCAACGAGAGGCGGCACCAAGGACTCCTTATTGATAAAGGAGATTGTGATGTCCGTGACCGCCTGTTCGCGCATTTTACTGCTCGGATGATTCAAGCAACGCGCGACGATCGGCACGCCGCGCGCATCATCGAGTCGCACCAGCGCGATACCCGCGGCAATCTGGACCGCGAAATCCTTGTCTTCACCGGCCGAGGCCAGCGCATCGCTCGCCCCATGATCGCCAAGTCGGCCCAGGCTCGCCGCCGCCTGACTTCGAACGCTGGGAACCTTATCGGTCAACAACGATATAAGCGGTTCGACGGCCGTGCTTGCCTTGAGATTCGCTAGAGCGCGGGCCGCGGCGGCTCGGACGGTGGAGTCTGTATCGTTGAGAGCCGCCACGAGCGGTTTTACTGCGTGGTTGTCCTTCAACAAACCTAGCCCTGTCGCGGCAGCGGCGCGGGTCTCAGAGCGTTCGCTTTGCAGCAAATCAAGCAGCGGTTGATAACTCTTCGGATCGCGCATACTGCCGAGATAGTTGGCAGCGTTGAAACGTTGGTACGAAGAATTTTCCGCAGCGATCACATCAATCAATTTATCGATAGCGCGCGGATCTTTCAGTTTGCCGAGCGTCAATGCTGCGTAGCGGCTGACGGATGTGGTTGAATCGTTCAATGCGGCGACGAGCGGATCGACTGCCGGCCGCATGTCTTCCGTATCCAAGCCACCTTGACCGGCTAAGTTGTAAAGCACGCAAGCCGCCACTTCTCGAAGTTTAGTTGATGGACTATTTAATACCTTGGCAAGTGGTTCGACGGCGGGCAGCCCCAGTCGTATCAACGGCCAGCCAATCGGATTATTGAGCGGGTCCGCCGCGGCGGGGAATTCTAGGCCGCCAAACTGGATCGGCTCCAAGCGTTTTCGCGAGGCCTCGATCAGCGGCTGCACGGCGCGCGGATCCTTAATCTCGCCCAGGGCTTGCGCCAGACGACCCAATAGCTGATCGTCGACATCGAGCATGGCAATCAGCGGCTCCACCGCGCGGCGATCTCGGATGGCCCCCAAGGCTTCGATCGATGCATCACGAATTTGCGTGTCGTCGTCCTTTAACAAAGCGATGATCGAATCGATCGACTCCCGATCCTTCAACTGGCCCAGGGCTCGAATGACAGGACTCTCTTTCCCTGCCAAGTGTGTCCGTAGATGAACGATTGCACGGGGGTCACCAATTTGCCCAAGCGCAGCGGCGGCGTGCGCACGAAGTTGATCCTGCTTGAGGCAGCGCAGCAACCGATCCACCGCCTTGGTCGCCCGCCAATGTCCCAGCGATTGAATCGCGGACTGCTGAACGTCTTCGAGCGGATCGTCGAGCGCCTTCATCAGTTGTTCGATCACACGGTTCATGTCAATCTCTATGTCATGGTGTGCGAGATTTCCCAGCGCGCTAATCGCCGACCGGCGCACCATGCCCGACTTATCGCTCATAGCGGCAATCAATAGTTCAGTCCGACGCGAGACCGAAATAGCCTCCGGCGGCTGGAAAGCCAGACAATAGACTGCCGCATTTCGGACCTCTTCATGTTCGTCAGTCAGGGCCGCTACTAAGGGAGCAATGATGTTGGGATTTTGATGTTTCCTTAAGATACTGACGACTTTGGCCCTAAGCTTCCCGTCATTCTTGATATGGATGTTATCGCTTTTTAGTGCCGCGATGAGCGAAGCCGTCGCTGCAGCGCCGAATTTGCTCACAGAGTCTACCGCAAATTCCCGCACGATCCGGTCGTCGTGGCTCAGCAATCCGGCCAGCGGCTCAATGGCGCGTCGATCGCCGATTTGGCTCAAAACATACGCCGCTTGCCCGCAGACTTTGGAATTATTGCTACTGAGCGCCGGAATAATTCGCTCGACCGCCTTGGGGCCAAACTTGACCAACGCGCTGCCCGCAGCAGAGCAAACTTCGGACTCCGCGTCGGCAAGCAGCTTCAAGAGCGGCTCGATGCCCCGTTCGTCTTGAGCGCTTCCCAAGACGGTTGCCGCGCGTGTTCGCACCTTTGGATTTTGGTGGGTCAACGTGTTGATGAGCGGCCCGATGGCCGTGGGGCCAAACTTTACAAGTGCGTTCTCCACGTGAGCGCCGACACTTTGCGTTAGGTTGTTGACTTGAACACTCGAATCATTGTCGCTCAACAATGCTATTAATTTCGGCAGCGCAGGAAGCGCCGTCTCGCCGAATTCCGCCAATCCGAATGCCGCGCCGACTCGTTGCTCTGCGCTCGATGAACTCAACCGATCTTGGAGCGGCGGAATCCTCGAATCGACGATCGTCAAATGGGCCGCCGGCGCAAGGGCCCGATGGACCGCATGTGCTGCGGGTATTTCCATCGTGTTGAGCAGTCGCGTTAGTCGCACCCAGCGACGCTCGTCGTGCGACACCGCGAACGACTCGGGTATGTTGCTCAGCAGGGATTTAAGCTGAAATTTTGCTTCCAGTTTCGGCTCCTCGGACTTTAGCCCGCGGCGCAATTCCGGTTCAATCAACACACCCCAGGCGGACAACTGTTGCCGTGCATGTTTCCGAACGTCAAACCGGTCGTCGTCCAATTCTTCGATGAGTGCTGAGATCCGCCGGCCTTTGTTTTCGAGCAGCGGAGCGAGGTGTTGCTCGATCAATTTCAGCGTCGGATCAGGCGTTTTTGCCAGTATCGCGAGGGCTGCTTCCGCCACGTCGTAGCGCATCCCAGAGCGAATTCATCGTCGCAGAATTCGTACGGTCGTCAGCGGAGTCGGCAAGCCGGCCATGCGCGCCGACCGGAGCGATCGAAGCTCCGACGGCCAAGGCGAGTAATATCCGCGCGGGTAATGAATTCATGGTTCCATCCCGTTGGTTAAATCGACGTACACGCGAATTCCACGTTGCAGTATAACCCGTCGTCTCAGCCAGGCACGATTGCAAGTTGCAGGATTTGCTGGCGCGTCGCGCTTAGGATGAGTTTTGTCAGAGCGTGAAGGACTACCTCGTTCAAGTAAATCTCCGCACAATCGCAACCGATGGCTGTAGAGCGGCCTGACAAACCACTATGATCAAGCACTGTGCCCGAGCCCGGGCTGATCAAATCGTTTCGCCATCGAAGGGGCAGCGTGGACATCGTTTTCGTACTGGCCTTGGTGCTTCTGATTGTCACGCTTGTGGGGCATGGCATTTGGGTATTGCTTGCTTTCTTGTTCACCGGCGGCCGACGATCACCGCCGCGACACAGTGCCGGCGAACTCAAGCCGTGTCCTCGCTGCGGGACACAACTCAACGGGCACGAGTGTCTGGTCTGTTATTGGCCCTCGACGCTCATCAATCCCCACGGCCAACAGCCTGCACTCGAGCAAGTGTTGCGGCAACTCGATCGCTATCGCCGGTTGGGCCTGGTGGATCCCGCAGCGGTCGAACGTCTGCAAGCATCGATTGCCGCCGAAACCTCGAATGTAGCAACATCACGCGCTGCGGACGTTATACAGCCTCGACCTCGGCAACCGTCTTTGCCACAAGCTCACGCAGTGCTGCCAGGCGAAGCCACAGTGCCACCGGCAATCCCCGCGGGCACAATCCCGCGCGAGATTATATTGGCCGAGTTGGTACGGCCCGAAATGGTAAGCGATGAAATTGTTCCAGCTGAGAGTATCTCGGACGAACTCATTGCATTGCCGCCCAAGGATCATGCCCGCGAAAGCCTGTCGCCGACCGAGCGCGCGCGGAAGTTCGCCGAACGACGCGCTCAAGTCCAACAGCAGGTCGAGGAACTAGTAGCTCCGGCAGAGCCGCGTGCCCCGCGCCGGCCATGGACCGATCTGTTGGCGGCGTTCATGGAAGAAAAGAACATTCGATGGGGAGAATTGGTCGGCGGGTTGCTTATCGTCTGCTGCTCCATCGCGCTGGTGATCAGTTTTTGGGCGAAGATCGCCGAGCGGCCGTTTATTAAATTCTTCGTGTTCAACGGCGTCACCGCGGCATTGTTCGGTTTGGGTTTATACA
>JAYTAU010000076.1:0-12982 GCA_043737375.1 Planctomycetia bacterium | reverse complement strand
TGGTCCCAAACCAGGCGCTCTAGCCAGGCTGAGCTACGCCCCGTAAGTTGTTCGTTTAAGTATCGTACTGTGATCAAACGATTTAAGCAACCGCTGATAAGTATACATACGTTTAGTATCGGCGTCGGCGTCGCCTCCTAAAATTCACTCCGCCCCGACCAACAGCTCGCGTAAACGGTCAAATTCATCGTGGCTGGTGAAATGGACGACGATCTTGCCGCGCCCCTTCGAAGCCGGGCGAATCTCGACTTTGGTCCCCAACGACGTGCGAAGCTGCTGTTCTAAGGAGCTGATATTGGCCGAGCGGGTTCGCTTTTTTGTGCCGTTACTTGAGCGATTCGCAGAGCCGGTCGAAGCCATTGCGGCATCGTTTTCGTCGTCCGCAGCGTCATCGGTTACTTCGATTTGATCCTCGGCGTGAATCATTTCTTGCACGATCTGTTCGACCGCGCGGACGCTCAATCCGTCGGTCTGTATTTGCGTGCAAAGCTGAATCTGCTCGCGGTCATCTCCCAAGGGTAGCAATGCTCGGGCGTGCCCTGCCGAGATCGCGCCGCTTCGCAGCGCGGCTTGAATGATCGAAGGCAGTTCCAACAGGCGGATCAAATTGGCCACGGTAGAACGGTCGATGGCCAGCCGACCGGCGAGCTCTTCCTGGGTGCATCGATACTGTTCTAAGTACTTCTGAAACGAGGCGGCTTTTTCGAGCGCATTCAAATCGCGACGTTGCAAGTTTTCGACGATCGCCAGCTCAGCCACTTGCCGGTCATCAGCGTCGCGAATAATAACCGGCACCTCGGGCCAACCCGCTTTGATTGCGGCCCGCAACCGTCGCTCGCCGGCAATCAGTTGATAGCGCTCGCCGATGCGACGAACCACGACCGGCTGCAGCAGGCCATGTTGATCGAGGCTCTCGGCCAGCGAAGTGATTTCGGCTTCGTCGAATTCGAGTCGCGGCTGGTAAGGGTTGCTATCGATCTCGTAGACGCTGACCTTCTGCGGTTCGGTCGTTGGCAAAACCGCAGCCATCGCATCGGGCTGATGGATGGTCAGATGCGTGCCTGGCAGACCGTGGCCGGCAATACCTGAGTTGGACGCATTCGGGTTACTAGCAGTTGCGGGCCGGCCCAACAGGGCTTCGAGTCCGCGGCCGAGACGACGTGGAGTGGTAGACATGGCGACTATCCTTCGTTTGACGTTATCACAATTGGTGAATCTTCATTTGTTCGAGTGGGGAATGCGGAATAGAGTATTCCGCACTACCCACTCCGAACTCCGCACTTGCTTTCACGCTGCTTCCAACACCTCACGACAAAGCTCCACATAGCCGCGTGCGCCGCGAGTTCGCGGGGCATATTCTAGAACCGACAGTCCGTGGCTGGGGGCCTCGCAGACGGCCACGTCGCGCGGAATAACCGACTGATACACGATGTCGCCAAAGAACTCGCGGACTTCGCGTTCGACCTCGTGCGTCAACTCCAATTTGTAGTCGTACATGGTCAATAGGATGCCGCCGAACTGCAGCCGTCCGTCGTTCTGGTCCATGACTTCGCGAATTACCTCGATCATTTGCGACAGTCCTTCCATGGCGAAGTACTCGCATTGGATCGGCATCAACACCTCGCTGGCGCTGGCCAACGCCAGTCGAGTCAATTGCCCAAGCGACGGCGGGCAATCGATCAGCACAAAGTCGAAGGCGTTGAGCCCGCTCGACAGGTGTTGTCGCAATGTGGTGGAATGGTCGACGCGGTGAAACGAGCCGACGATTTTGTGGTCTTCAACCGTTTCGTCGGCTGGCCTGTCGAGCCGTCCCTGCGACAGTGCTTCGACATCTTGAAAGCTGCGGCTGCCGGGTAGTAGTTGCAATCCAGGCGTAGTGGTTTCGCAAAGCGATTGGCCTAGCGGCAACGGCAACAGCAACGGGTGCCGCGCGGCAGGTGTTTGGCCAAGGCCGCTAGTGGCATTGCATTGCGGATCGAGGTCGATCAGGAGTGTGCGTCGGCCCGCCATGGCCAATCCGACGGCCAGGTTGATGGCGGTCGTGGTCTTACCGACCCCGCCTTTCTGATTGGCGACACACAATATACGACCCACGTTCTTGGAACTCCGTTTCCAACGAGGCGCAATAAACCCCCTGCCACCGATGATCTCAGGCGGCGTGTGTCGGATTGTAATCGGGAAGCCAGCGGAATCGGAATGGCAGTTCGCGCCCGATTGACGAGCTCGCCAGTGATGGGCGGCGTAGTGGGGTCGTTTCACGTGAAACGATGCCCTAACCTTCCTGTTTCACGTGAAACACGCAGAGTGCGCAGGCAGAAGAACGGCTGGAACCGGTTTCACGTGAAACGGGCGACGCGGCGCGACGGAAGCCCTCGGCGGGGACGCCGAGGCTCAGACGAGTAGACTCCGCTGTAGATCATTCCAGCGGATTCACCACCAGCCCGCCCAGTAGCTTGGGATAAAAGTACGTACTCTTGGCAGGCATACGTTCGCCGTGTTCGCTGATCGAGCGGATATGGTCGACGGTCGCCGGCATGACCAAGGCGGCCAGCGAATATTCTCCAGTCTCCAGGCTCTCGACGACTTCGCTGACCAAGTGTACATAGTGCGGCTTGGGATGCCCTTTGGCGCCCAACAGCGTGTCGATCAGCAATCGGTGCAGTAGTGCCACACCCAAGTCCTGCCAGTCTTCGCTATGATCGGTCGCGATCTCTGCCATGCGTTTTCGACCGGCGTCGGTCAGGCGAGCAATTGTCCAGCGCTCGTCCTTTTGGGTGAACAAACCGATCGCTCCTTGTTCCTCTTCGCTCTCGATGGTGTCCCAAACGCTTTCGGCCAGGTCGCTTCCTTCGCCGACGATCCTGCAGGCAAATGTGTCGCCCAGCTTGGCCGCCAGTTCGCTGCTGTCCAACGCTGGAATTCCGTGGAACAGCCGATGCGTGGGCAGCACGATCAGTCCCGGATCGTCCATACCGATACAGACCATCAGCACGAAATTGGCCGGATGGTTGTCGCCCAAGGTGCCGCCGTTGGCCGCGGCGACTTCATCGCGATAGTTGCACGCGGTCTCGTAGCGGTGATGCCCGTCGGCAATGAAGATCGGCTTGTCACCCATCAGTCCGGTTAGTTGCGAGATCACTGCCGGATCGGTCACGGTCCACATGCGATGCAGCACTCCCAGGTGATCGGTCGCTTCGATCGCAGTTTGTCCGACAATCGTTTTTTCGAGTAGATCTTGAGAGGCGTTCGACGGGTCCGGGTAAAGGCCGAAAATCTGGCTCAGGTTTGCCCTGGTCGCCCGAGTCAGCAAAAGCCGGTCCTGTTTGGGGCCCGACATGGTTTCTTCGTGTGGGTAGATGTTGCCCTGGCCGAATCGCACCGTGCGGCAGCGGCACATGAACCCGCGACGGGTGAACTCACGACCGCCATAGCTGAAGACCTGATGATAGACGTAAATCGCCGGCTGGGTCTCGCTTTGCAGAACCCCTTCTTTACGCCAGTTTTCGAAGAACCTTGCGGCCCGACTGTACTTGTTGTTTTGTTCGTCGTCGCCTGGCTCTTCACGATTGAGTTCGAGGCGAACGAAGTTTGCCGGATGCTTTTTGTACAGCTCGTCTTGAAACTTCGCATCGATGACATCGTACGGCGGGCAAACGACATTGGAGAGTGAGCCGACGTGCTTCGAGTCGTAACGAATTCCGCGAAAGGCTTGGATATCGGGCATCTGAGAAAGGGGTCGGGGATTAGGGGTCGGGGATCAGGGGTCGGGGATCAGGAAGCAAATCGTCGGGCGAGCCGGCGGACGTTAGTCCCCGGTGCCGAATGAAAACGCGGATCGCAGCAGCGAAGTACGCTGTTATCTCGCAGTATCGGGCGATTGTCAAAGGGTCCAGACCGTAGTTCAGACTTTAGTCCGGCGATCGCCGTTCGGCTATAATGACTTGGTTGCAGGTCAGTCACCAAAGGGAGGATTAGCGATGGAGAATTCAACGATGGGGCGAGTCTCGGTTGTGGCGAGGGTTGTAAATCTATCTGATGAAATTCTACGAAATGCGGGACATCTCGCAGATCATGAGGTTCGGTTCGTCGAGGTTGGCGATGCATTGATCGATACCGGTGCCACCGGCCTTTCCATGCCTGGCTCGATGATCCAAAAGTTAGGTCTGCGTCTACATAAAACAGTCCGGGCTCGAACCGCCGGAGGTGTTCGCGACTTTAGGATTTACACCGCCGTTCGAGTCTTTGTTCAAGGTCGAGACTGCGTGATTGACGTAGCTGAATTGCCGGAAGACTGTCCTGTGCTGATTGGTCAAGTTCCGCTGGAGTCGATGGATTGGGTCGTCGACATGAAGAATCAACGTTTGATCGGCAATCCCGATCATGGCGGCGACTGGTCGATGGATATGTTTTAAAAACGCTACCATTAGACGCCTACCTCATTCCATGACGCAGCCATTACTCGGCCCCGTCTCCTGGGAAAGGATGATTCGCGCTGTGAAAAAAGTCCGCGAGCGGTTATTGCGCGCGACCGCCGCTCTTGAACAAGCGAACATCACGTATGCCGTTGTCGGTGGCAACGCCGTTGCCGCGTGGGTCTCGCGCGTTGACGAAGCGGCCGTGCGCAATGCGCAGGATGTTGATATCTTGCTGAGACGTGAAGATCTCGACCGCGCGAAAGTCGCGATGGCGGCCGCTGGGTTTATTTACCGGCACGTTAAGAACATCGATATGTTCTTGGACGGCCCCGACGCGAAGGCGCACGACGCGGTGCACATTATCTTTGAGAACCAGCGTGTGCGGTGGTCGCGGTCTGGAATGAGCGCTGCCGCAGCGGCGAAAGAGATTCCTGCCGTGGAACTTCGCGGCTCAGTATTGGAATCGAGCGACAAATGAATGAAGTTGAATTGAAACCTGGGAATGCGTTCGTCGCGCCTAGGCGACCTTGGCGGCGGCTGCATCGTTCGACATACTTTTTCGCGCTGTTCGCCGCGGTCGTTTTGTTCTTCTTGAACGTGCCCGGGCAGTATGTGTGGCACGTTGATTTGAGTAGTTTTACGACAAGGGATCCAAATTATCCTCTGATGGAACGGCTGGAACACGGGTTTCCATTTGCGTATCTCAGCAGAGACGTTTACTCGGATTTCGACTTCGCGACCGGCTCAAATGTCAACTCGGCTTGGTGGTTGACGAAAGATGTCAGGTTTGTGCGACCGCTCGCACTCGTCGCGGACATCGCGGTCGCAATCGTTATCGGGATTTTCGTCGTAGCGGGTTTTGAATATCGGCGTCGGCGGCGCACTCGGTTGTTTCAAGTGCGCATCAGTGAAATGCTGATCGGAACGACGTTAATTGCGAGCTGCTGTGGATATTTACTGAAAACCCATCGTGATTACGAAAGCGAGCAGACGGCGCTGAAGGAAGCCCTGCCACCCCCGGGGCTTTATGACAACGCGATTTATTTGCGAGGCTCTTCATTAGGCGGACCGACGTGGCTGCGCGAACGCATGAGAGATCGTTTTCCGCCCTGGTTCGATCGGGTCACCTGGGTTGTAACGTCCGATGCATCGACCTTGGCAAGCCTCGCGCCATGCACACAATTGCGGACCGTAGTTTTCTTTGGATTCAGAGAATCATGCACCGGCGACCAGATTGCTTGCCTTGCCGAACTGGCTAGGCTGGAGGCCGCAGGATTTAGCGAGTGTCATCCTCGCCCCCCATCGCTTCCTGACGATGAGTCATCTTCGGAAGCAGATTCCGACCGAGAATTCGCTCGAGGGTTAAGTGCCTTAGTTGAGTTACCGCGTTTAACGGCTCTGGACGTGACGAATTCGACGTTCGGCGATCAATCGGCGGAGGCGATTTCCCAGTTCAAGCATCTGCGTGTTCTCACCGCCGGTGAAACGATTTTGACGGACAAGGGGATGCGGCACCTCTCCTCGCTGACAAGGCTGGAAACCTTGGTCGTCGGTTCCTACGCTATGTCCGACGAAGGCGTGGCACATCTTGCGCGACTCAAACGCTTGAAGAAAATCGCGCTCTACGTCGGCTGCACCGACGCAAGTTTGATTCACATCGCTGAACTCGGCGAAATGCGAGAACTGCACCTTGGGGAAACCAAGGTGACGGGGCCGGGGCTCGTGCATCTCAAGAGCTTGACCAAGTTGGAACGTTTAATACTTCCCGATAAAATCGACAGGAAATCAGTGAAAGAGCTCAGGCATCATTTGCCGGAGCTCAAGACGTCTGTCGATGGCGTCAATTTTAATTAAAAAGCCCTGGGGAGTGCGCTGGCGGCGTTCGTCAATGGATTCAAGACGACGTGCATACCCCGCCGCTCGCTAGTCACTGCGATAGATTGTTGAGCATTTATCAGTACCGATAAATCTCGGGCTTATACGGACCTTCGATCGGAGTGCCGGTGTAGTCCGATTGCTTCTTGGTCAGCTTCGTCAGCTTGACGCCCAGCTTGGGCAAGTGCAGCCGCGCGACTTCTTCGTCCAATGCTTTCGGCAGGGTATAAACGCCGACCTCGTATTTACCCGGGTTCTCCCAAATATCCATTTGGGCCAGCACTTGGTTCGTGAACGACGTCGACATCACAAACGACGGATGACCCGTCGCACAGCCCAGATTGACCAAGCGCCCTTCGGCCAGAATCAAAATCGAGTTGCCATTGGCGAAGGTATAGCGATCGACCAGCGGCTTGATGTTGAGCTTTTTGACCTTCTTCTTGGCGACTTCGCCATCGAGCCAGGCCATGTCGATCTCGATATCGAAGTGACCGATGTTGCAGACGATCGCATCGTTCTTCATCGCGCTCATGTGTTCGCCACGAATGATGTCGCAGCAGCCGGTCGTCGTAACAAAGATGTCGCCGCGTGCGACCGCATCTTCCATCAGCGTGACTTCGTAGCCTTCCATCGCGGCTTGCAGGGCATTGATCGGATCGATCTCGGTGATGATCACGCGAGCGCCGAGCGATTTCATGCTGTGCGCGCAACCCTTGCCGACGTCGCCATAGCCGGCAATGACGACGACTTTGCCGGCGACCATGATATCGGTCGCACGCTTGATGCCGTCGGCCAGCGATTCGCGGCAGCCGTATAAGTTATCAAACTTGCTCTTGGTCACCGAGTCGTTGACGTTGATCGCCGGCACCTTGAGTTCGCCACGGGCATGCATCTGATACAGCCGATGCACACCGGTCGTGGTCTCTTCCGACAGCCCACGAATGTCGTCGAGCAGCTCGGGGAATTTCGTATGCACCATGACGGTCAAGTCGCCGCCGTCGTCGAGGATCATGTTCAGCGGTTCGCCTGATTGAAAAATCAACGACTGCTCAATGCACCAATCGAACTCTTCGTCGGTCATGCCTTTCCAAGCGTAGACCGCGATTCCGCGCTCGGCGATGGCCGCAGCGGCTTCGTCTTGCGTGCTAAATTTATTGCAACTGCTCCAGGTGACTTCAGCTCCCAGCTCGATCAGAGTTTCGATCAGCACGGCCGTCTCAATGGTCATGTGTAAGCAACCGGCGATGCGCGAACCGGCTAGCGGCTTGGACTTACCGTATTGTTTACGCAGGGCCATTAGGCCGGGCATTTCGTTTTCGGCCAACATGATTTTTCGGCGGCCCAATTCGGCCAGCGACATGTCGGCAACTTTATAAGGCAACCGCTTGGTTTCAACCTGAGCCACGGAAAACTCCTGAAAAAGATTAAAGTCGTAACGCTTGTGCACGAGAGTGTCGAACGCTGCCCCAGCAGATATGCAGATTGAATTCGGTGGACCCTTATATTATTACCGCCAAGTGGAACTGACAAGGCTGAGGGACGGGGTCAAGGAGGCGGGGATCGGGGATCGTGCGGTAGGGATTGGGTGGAAGGGGGATTCATGGCTTCCATCGCCGCGTGTGCAGCGGAAACAAACTCTCGCACCAATCCGGCATCTTTTTGCCCGGGCTTGAGCTCAACCCCGCTGGCGGTGTCCACTCCGTTGGAACGAACAATTTGAATAGCTTGTGTGACGTTTGCTGCGGTTAGGCCACCGGCCAAGATCAGCGGCACGTCAATACGCGATTGCCAACCGGCTAGAGCAGTCCAATCGGCCTTATGCCCGGTCCCACCATAGCTGCCGGTCAGAAAGCTGTCGATCAATACGCCTTGTAACGCGATACCCAACCGATTGCATTCGGACAAGTAACGTTCGATGGGATCCCAACCTTCCGGTCCAAATCGAAAGGCCTTAATTACTGGCCGGCCATCGAGTTGCAGGATGAACTCGGGCGATTCATCACCATGAAGTTGTGAGAGGGTCAGGCCAAGCTTATCAAAGTTCGTAATCATATCCGCGACACTGGCGTTCACATACACGCCTATTTTCGCAACAGAATCCGGGATGTTTGCAATCAATTCGAGTGCGCTATCCCGAGCGATGTAGCGTTTGCTCTGCGGATAGAAATTGAATCCGATGGCGTCGGCTCCCGACAAAACCACCGTTTTGACATCCTCTACGCGACAAACTCCGCAAATCTTGATTCGCACGATAATTGGATGGCAAAAATGGGATTAAGCGGCGAATATCGCAGCCGCTGATCTGAAGATCTCGCTTTACTCCGACATTACTCAATACTCGACTAAGGTAAACCAGGTTGTCCGCTAGGAAGATCTGGTAAGTCTATCCGTGTCGCTCGCCGTAAGGAATCATCCACCAACCAAACTGCCGAATAACACATTTATTCCTCAAGTTCAAGTTGTAACGCCTATTCCGACGATGACGAACGCGATGGGCTGCGCATTGGCCGCGAAATGTTTCGCGTTCCGCGCACAACAAGCATCGATTGTCGAATGACCTGCGCGATATTACCTCCGACGAATTGTGGTTACGACCGAATACCGAACTGCGCCGAGGGTGCGCGCAGCCGTCGTTGTACTCATTTTGTCTTCATGTCGATCATTCTGGCGGTAATCGTTGCTCGGCTGAATTTTGATTCGCGAAGTCACAATGCTTCGGCCGCAGAAGCAATCGATGCTCTGCCTGCGACCGCCGAATCTAGCATTCACGGGCCGAGCATTCATCGTCCGACACTGAGTACTGATGCCGGCAGTCTGGCCGATCTTCCTACCACTCCGCCTGTGATAATGACGAAGCCTGGCTCAGCCGGCAACGATCAGCCGCATCACGTCGAAGCAATTTTGAGCAGTGACGAAATTTCGATCCAAGTTCAGCAAGCAGTCAAGCAACGCGATGAAGCGGTGGAGCAACATACGATCGCCGTTCGCAATTTGAGCGAGGCGCGCCGAACATACGACGCCGCACTGGCCGCACAACAAACATTTTCACAGCAATATTTGCAACAGTTGTCGCGGGCTTTGGAGCATGAACGGCGGCTATTCGAAGCCTTGCGAGTCGCACCGACCGCAACGGATGAAAAGAGTTTATACGCTTCACAGCCGACGACAACGGCTAATCCGCGCTATCGCGACTTGCAGATCAAATTACAAACGATGACCGACTTGCGAACCGGACTGGTGCGACGTTTGACGCCGACGCACCCGCAATTGCTTGAGTTCGACACGCAAATTTTCGCATTGCGTGTCGAGTTGGACAACACTCCCACCGAGATTCCTTGGGATCCCGATCAAGACGAACGACGGATCGATCCGCAAAACACCTCATTTTTACCAAGTGCTATGCAGCAGGACGTGCAATCCCGGCACGGCTCACCAAACATTCAAATTCGCCGTGGTATTGAAACCATTGGAAGATCGACGAATTCGGCAGGCAGTGTCGCTCGTAAAGCAGCACAAAATTCATCCGCACAGAATTTCGAGCCCGACCTAAACACCGAATCGATCTCGCCTGCATTAATCCTTGCCGAACAGCAAAAATTGGCCACCGCCGTGCAATTTGCCCACGCCCAATGGTCGGATGCCGAACGAGTCGAGCGAAACCTCGCGAAACTGGTATACGTTGCCGAACAAGGCCTCGCTCGCCTGTTATCAATGCAAACGGCACGCGAAGCTCAAGAAGCGGCCGAGCGTTTAGCCGCCGAGGCCCGGCGTGAATCGGGGCAATTGGCTCACGACATCCAGCAACAGGCTGGTAAGACGCTTGCCGATGCGCGCGAATTGATGCGTGAAGCAATATCCGTGCGTCAAGCAAATGTGAATTCACCTTCAGGCAAAATGCCGGCTGCCAACGAGGTCGCCGCCGAGACGAATCGCTTCGATAATATTTGGCCTCCTCGATCAGCGGCAACCGCGCGGCAAACGTTGGGTGTACCGCCCCCCGTCGAAACCAAGGAACTGCCGAACGAATCGCCATCCGTCCCAACTACGAACAGGGCTGAATCAACGGACCAATGGTGGTTTGCGTTGGTTGTCGTTGTCATGCTGAGCTTTGTCATCACCCTTTGGAAGCAGCGTGCCAATAAGCTCTCCGTTAAGTCCGCAAACACCATTGATGGCATTCCGGCCAAACCGACCCCATCGGGACAACACGGTGCCGCAAAGCGAAGATGGTTACTTAAATCGCCTCCCCGACTTCAGCCGAACACCGTGACCAGCGTCGATCAGATACGCAGCGAGTTGGATTTGCCGGTGCTAACAGCAAGAGTTTCCATTCGACGACGATCACCCGTCGAAGTCGAATGAAACGGGAATGCAGGAGATTGAAAAGCGGCCACGATAAATTTCTTTCGCCAGAGCACGCAAATAGGGCATTTTATCGACCGAATCCGCAGGCTTGGCAAAACTTAGCGATTGCAACGGTCCAAATGGAGTTCTCCAGCCGATCCGGCCGACCCTAAAGCAGTATCCGTTTTTGACGAGGAAAACCGATTGGCGGATTGGGAATTATCGGCGAACTGGCGGGGTTGTTGCCAAGTCGCCAAGTCATCGCAATTTTCGACTCCGACGACAGCCGCATCACGAGGTAGTTGTTAAATGTACGAATCGTTTTTCGGACTTTCCGATCGCCCGTTTGCTGCCACTCCCCAGCCCGAACGGTACTTTCCCGCTGCTGCAATCGAAGCCGCTCGGCAGACGATGTATCGCTGCATCGACCGGGCCGAAGGTGCCTGTCTGTTGGTTGGCCCGACCGGCTCGGGAAAAACGCTGTTACTCGAAGTCCTCGCCGAGCAATTTACGGAGCGATTCGAAGTTGCCATTTTGGCTAGCGGTCGAATTTGTACCCGACGTGCGCTGTGGCAAGCCATTCTGTTCGAACTCGGCTTGCCCTATCGAGGGCTGGAAGAAGGCGAACTGCGCCTGGCGTTGATCGATCATCTATTGATGGATCCGCCGCAATCCGAGGGATTGTTGTTATTGGTGGACGAGGCACACACATTGCCATTGCGGCTGCTCGAAGAACTGCGTTTGCTTGGCAATTTGATTCGCCAGGGCGATCCCAAGGTGCGGCTGTTGTTGGCAGGTGGAGCGTCGCTGGAAGAGCGTTTTGCCAGCCCAAAGCTCGAATCGTTCAACCAACGCATCGCCGGGCGTTGTTACCTACAGTCATTCGATCGCGGCGAAACACGCGAGTATGTGCGTGCGCAAGTGCATGCGGTGGGCGGCAACCCCGATCAGATTTTTTCGTCCGAGGCGCTCGACGCTGTACATCGCGCGACCGAAGGGATTCCGCGTCTAGTCAATCAAGTTTGCGACCATGCCTTGATCCTGGCGTGCGCCGACGGAATGTTGCAGTTGGATAAGTCGGGCATCGAAGAAGCGTGGGCCGACTTGCAACAATTGCCCACGCCCTGGAATAGTGCTGCCGGCAACCTCGATCGCACCAGCCATACGAGCGACGAGAGCGAAGGTCCGACGACTGACACTCCTCAGTATTCCAACACGATCGAGTTCGGCGTTTTGGATGACGAACCGATGGAAGCACCACCGGCTCGCGCGGCGTCGGCCCTGTCCGGCAATCGACCGAGTAACTTGCCCAGCACTCTGTCGAGTGACCTACCAACTACGCGACCGAAAGTTGCCGCACAGAGCAAGTCGACAGCCAAGCCGAATCAAGTCGCGAGTCAGACACCGAACGACGAGCCGCCCGCAGTGCCGTTTCCAAGGCGATCGGCACATGAGCAATATGATTCCGTAGGTCGCGAGACGTTTCAAAGGCTATCCGAAGTCGAGCGGCAGCTTGCCTCGATCGATAGCGATTATGAATCGGATTCAGTTGGAACCGAGATTGAACTGGAGTTCGGAGGACCATCCGACAATCCGTTCGATGAGCATTTCTCGAACGAGGAGGTCGTGATAGATCGCTTTTCGGCCTCGACGACCGACGCGTTGCACAATCGACCTCTGGTACACTGTGAGGAAGGACGAACGCTTGGCGCGATGCTCAAGCCGCTGGACATTGAGACACCACGCTTGATGATCGCCAAGAGTGATCCGACCGCTGAAACTCGACGATCGAGTTCCTCGCCGACTCCCATTCAAAAAGCTATTCCACAGGCAGCTCCCAAGCCGGTTGCCATGCCGGTTGTAAAACCTGTAGTGAAGCCTGTCGCGCGTCCGACAGTCAATTCGATCGAAATTGTTACTGAATTGACGGACGAACCATCGCCCAGTGAAATCAGCAATCGCTCGCAGCGACCGGCTTCGAAGCTGTGGCTGCCGGAATCGACGCTGACTGCGAACGTTTCGTCCGAAAAGGCAACGGCAGTCAAGCACCGGCAGACGGCGGAGAGCACTGTGCAAGTCTCGCTATCCCAAAACAATTCCGAACGAGGCACTGTCGAACGAGGCACTGTCGAACACGACAACGACATGATCGTCGTCGAAGACGACGCTCAGATCGTTCGCCAGGTCTCGGTCGTTCGTCGCCAACAATACAAACAACTGTTTGCCAATTTGCGACGAGGGTAACCGTTCGATCGGCTGTTTCACGGTGCGGCTCTCGCTTGAGGCTTTGGACTTGAGGCTTGGGGATCGTAAAGCGGCCACCATTGATCTCGCTATAAAGCTCATTC
>JAYTAU010000075.1:0-13003 GCA_043737375.1 Planctomycetia bacterium | reverse complement strand
GCTCGATCTGTTCGACGATCTGGTGCATTTCACGCGATCGTTTCCCCATCGACGGTTGACGATCGAAGTCGTGCTGGTCGAAGTCGACGAACTGCGTTATCCCGGCCACGGACGGCGACGACGGCACCGAGCCAACGACTTCATCGTCGAAGACCAGCGGCTGATCACTGTGCGCGAGACGATCGAGATTTCCACGCCGTGCGACTTAGTGAATTTGTTGGGGATGCGTAATTTACCATCTCGTTCCCATGTTTTGCGTGGGAACTGCCCGATCAGCCGCCGCTCCGCGGCCCCGAGCAACCACGCAGCGATTCACGCCTCATGCCCACGCAAAGCCGTGGGCATGGCACCCGAAACCAAACTACCCACGCAATTCCATACCGGCGACCTAGCGAAGCTGCTGGCTATTCCGCGCTGGCGGGCACAGCAGATTACCTACGTGCTGCGCGCGTGCAAAGGAATCAAACAGGTGGGCAAACACGGCAACGCCATGCTGTATGAATTGGCGAAGTCGAAACGTCGGGCGGCGAATCGACAGATGCCGGCTAAACGACCGCGCCGCGCTGGGTGAGCGGACTTCCTACCAAAATGCGGATGCGAATTTTACGTATCGGCGTACTCTGGAAATCGATCGACCGCGACCCGAATCACGCGCATCAGGTCACGACCTTGGCCAGAAATCAGTAGGGGCCAGATTGCAAAATCATGACTCGCCGGCGCGAATTCTGGATGTGCGTGTGACCAAGGATATTCAGGATTGGGGCCAACGCCGGAGCCAGCCGTTCCAATTGGTAGACAATGGGAAGTAGGGTGCGAATCCGACGCTGGAAATCGGTAAACTTCGTAAAGTGGAATACCTGAGCGATCCGCTCTCGATCTCTACCGTCTCGGATTTGGCCCAAAAACCTTAGGAATTGAACGAACCCTGTGTGGCTCCTCGGTGGAGGGCTACTTGAACGCCAAAGGTATGCCTTTGCCAGTTTCTCGGTAACCATCTGCAGATAGTGCAAACAGTGGCACTGGGCAATGCCTTGACGCAACAGCAATTCAAACACTTGGCAATCGGAATATGCCTGCTCCCAACACACCTTCTGAAAATCATTCATTTTTAAATGGAATTGCTTCGTCGAGTGCCCAACTTCTTGGAAGACCGAGTTCCAACTTTTGAATCCGCTCCCATTGCGCGGGAGTTACGTCTAGGACGACCAACTTGTGAGCGCTGTCCAAGCCGCGGTCAACACCAAAATCAATTGGTTCGAGTGAATCGTCCGTGCGTTCCCCCATAAGATGATTAACTTCAACTAAGCGAATTTCCCGATCGCCGGCATTCATTGGCAAATAATACACCGATACTAATCCTGGATCGGTTTTGAGATGCTGGGCTGCATACCATCGAGCCATGGTATCTCGATCAAATTCGATCGCCGGCATGGTGTCATCTCGGGGTTTACTGCTTTGTCGCCTGACGTATCTTACTTGTCAATAAAATATAACACGAACTGCCACTGTACTGATTTTAGCTAAAAAAACGGCCGGGATAAAATCCCGGCCGTTGTCTTGCTTCGTAGGACGGAATTCATGCCGTCGTTTATTTCTCGAAAGCCGGAATGAATTCCGGCCTACTTTGCTAAAGCCGGAATGAATTCCGGCCTACATACTAGTCCAAGAACCCAACCAACTCTTGGCTGCGGCTGGGCTGCTGCAACTTACGCACGGCCTTGGCTTCGATCTGGCGGATACGTTCGCGGGTCACTTTGAAAATGTGACCGACTTCTTCCAACGTGTAGCTGTAACCATCGCCTAGCCCGTAACGCAATTTGATGATCTCGCGTTCGCGGTAGCTCAGCGTCTTAAGTACCTTGGCAATCCGCCCGCGCAGCATCTCTTGAGCAGCACCCACTGCCGGGTTTTCGGCCCCGCCATCGGGCAGCAAATCGCCAAAATGGCTATCTTCGCTGTTGCCGACCGGACGATCAAGACTGATCGGATATCGGCTCATGGCCAATACGCGACGGGTCTCATCGACGGCCGTGCCCGAGGCATTGGCCGTCTCTTCGATCGTCGGTTCGCGACCCAATTCTTGCAGTAACTGCCGCGACACATTGCGCACCCGCGACATGGTTTCGACCATGTGAACGGGGATACGAATCGTGCGGCTTTGATCGGCCACGGCGCGAGTAATCGCCTGACGAATCCACCACGTGGCGTAGGTGCAGAACTTGAACCCGCGGCGATATTCGAACTTATCGACCGCGCGCATCAGGCCCGCATTACCTTCCTGAATCAGGTCGAGAAAGCTCAGTCCGCGGTTGCGATACTTCTTGGCGATGCTGACGACCAACCGCAAGTTGCCTTCCGATAGCCCGCGCTTGGCGTGTTGGTACTCGGAGAAAATGTGCCGCAAGTACTTCACGCGATTGCGCAAACTGGTGGGGGTTTCTTGCGCGACGATCAGAATCGTGCGATATTCTTTCAGCCAATTCTGACGGTCGGCCGCCGGTAGACGATTTTTCTTGTGCTGGGCGATCATGCCGCGCAGCTCATCGATGCGACGGCTGAAATCCTCGAGCGTGCGAATCAGCGGCTCGATGCGCTGCGTACGCAGACCCAACTCCTCGACCAACTTGACCGCCCGCAAACGCCCCTTGGCCAGCCGGCTCCAAGCATCGCGACGATGGTTGGGCTTGGCCGATTTCGATAGTGCGGTGCGGTAATCGGCCCGGTTGCGACGCAGCAGCGACTCGATGGTTCGCAAGTTATGCGGCAAACGGCCGAGAATCTGGTCCTTCTCCAGATGATCGGTGACCGAAACTTGTACCGTGCGATCGAACGGCAACTCTCCCTTATGAACGCGATTCAAAATTTTGACCGCGATCTGGATCACATAGTCGCACGCCAGCAACTTGCAACGAAACTTGGCTCGTGTGATTTCGATTTTCTTGGCCAGCGCAATTTCCTCTTTGCGGGTCAGCAAAGGGATTTCGCCCATTTGAGTCAAATACATACGAACCGGGTCGTCGGACCAGCTTTCGCCATCCTCGTCGGCCGCCATCAGCTCGTCGGCTTTACCGTCGAGATCGAGATCGATCGCCGTCGGATCGGGCAGCGATTCATCGTCGGAATCGTCCAGATCAACGCTCTTGTCAACCAGATCGACGGCTTCGTCGACGGCCGGTGCCACATCATCTTCCAAATCATCCAGCAATGTATCGAACAAGGTTACACTCCTCGGGGTCTGTCAATTCGGAATGGGTGCTGTTTAGCTCAGGATGCGATTTGCCGTAAAGTTGAATGAACCGTGGAAAGTGAAAGACATCTCCTCGACCGCAGCGACCAGGTCATGGGTCGTCTTGGTCGGGTGCTTTACCACTCCGTCGATTACTCACTTCGGGGTCAATACAATCGCAAAGCGGACGGTTTGCGGCAGGGGTCGACATTGATGCGAACCTCCTGCGAACAGCAGCACCATCTCACGCTTGAACACTGAAAACTTAATTTGCTCGTTATTATGTTGATCGCTAATATCAACGTGCCCATTATGTAACGAGACACTCACAAAATCCAACGAATTCTACCACTCAATCACGGTTTAGCTGCTCGGCCAAATCATTTGGTAAAAAATTACGACTGCGGGAAGTCTCAATAGGCGGGTAGGCTTGTGCAAATACTCCATTTTAACATTTTGTCGCTCGCCAGTGTCTTGAAGCGCTTGGCCAACGACTGATTCCACCTCTCATTCAATCGCCACATGTTCAGCAGCCAGCCACCCTGCGGACTCAGGACACTTGGTTAGCCAAAATTGTTCAGGTCGTTGGACTGCTCCGGCGATTGCTGAGACACCAAGGTTTGCGGCTGCAAAGTTATGCCACCCCCACCAGCGTCGATGCAACAAGAACGTGGCAGTTGCCATTGGCTCGACATGCAATTCTAATCCGACGCATTGACGGGTCTAGGGTTGAAGCCCGAAAAACTTTGAAAGCGAACCACTGCGGCAAATCCGAATGACCAACGGACGGTGACGCAAGATAATTGTGGGCAGTAGGCCGCACCGCTAAACATCCGCGATATTTGCCCTTCACGCTGCACCCCTTCACGTTCCACCGGCCCCCATGATCACCAGCTTACAAAACACGCGCGTCAAGGAAGCCATCAAACTGAGGGATGCTCGGCAGCGGCAGAAACAGGGGCGTACCATCATCGATGGCGCCCGCGAAATTTTGCGCGCAGTCCAGGCCGGCGTGCAGTTGATTGAAGTCTATGTTTGCGACGAACTGTGCCGATCTGACGATTGCCGACAGGTAATGCACACCCTGTCGTCAATGACGCATCTTCGACCCGCGTCACCAACCTCCACCTACCTGCCGCCGGACTCCGACGATCCACCAAGCCGGAATGAATTCCGGCCTACGCCCACCGAACTCATTCCGGTCTCCGCGGCGGTGTTCGAAAAACTGGCGTTTGGCGAGCGCGCCGAAGGAATCGTGGCGGTCGCCGAGACCCCGTCACGGACACTGGCGGATTTGCAACTGCCAAACAACCCGCTAATCGCCGTGCTCGAAGGGGTCGAAAAACCCGGCAACATCGGCGCGGTGCTGCGGAGTGCCGACGGTGCGGGCATCGCGGCCCTGATCGTCGCCGACGGCGGCACCGATCTCTACAACCCCAACACCATACGCGCCAGCTTGGGCACAATCTTCACCGTGCCGGTCTGTGCGGCTTCGACGGCTGAAACCTTAGTCTGGCTACGGCAGCAAGGCATCAAGATCTACGCCGCCTGGGTCGAAGCCGACCGCGACTACACGGTCGTCGATTATCGCGGCCCGACGGCGATTGTGCTGGGGAGCGAAGCGGACGGGCTGTCGGTCGCTTGGCAGCCGGTGATCGAGCAGCCCGCCATTGAACGACCCGTCATGCGTTCCACGAAGTCGATCACGTCGTTGACCGGAGCAGGCGGATATGGCAGCGCGGCCGGCTATGGACCCGCAGGGGCGATTGGCCCGAATATCACACCGATTAAACTGCCGATGCTCGGCGTGGCGGATAGCTTGAACGTGTCGAACACCGCGGCGGTGTTGTTCTATGAAGCGCTGCGGCAACGCCGAATCTAATTATGAATTACAAAGGACTAATTACGAAAGACGGTTTCGTTTCAACCCTTCTTTCGTAATTTGTAATTCACACTTTGTCCTTTGCCTCAGCCGCTGCCGTACTCCGCTTCTCTGGCCGCGTGTAATGTGTTGGCCAACAGCATCGTCACCGTCAGCGGGCCGACTCCGCCCGGCACCGGCGTGATGTAACTGGCCACTTCGCGCACCGCATCGAAGTCGACATCGCCGCACAGCTTGCCATCGACCCGGTTCATGCCGACATCGACCACCACCGCGCCGGGCTTGACCATCTCGGCGGTCACGAATTTCGCTCGCCCGATCGCGACGATCAAAATATCGGCCAGACGTGTGACTTCGGCCAAGTTCGGCGTGCGGCTATGACAGACCGTCACCGTGGCATCGGCTCCCGGCCCGCGTTGCACCAGCATGTTGGCCATCGGCTTGCCCACGATGTCGCTCCGCCCGACCACGACGACATGCTTGCCGGCGGTGTCAATTTTATTGCGAATCAACAGTTGTTGAATGCCCGCGGGCGTACAGGGCAAAAACCGTGGGCGGCCTTGCACGATGCGGCCGACGTTCTCGGGGTGAAACGCATCGACATCCTTCAGCGGACTGACGGCTTGTAAGACCCGAGTGGTGTCGATCTGCGCCGGCAGCGGCAACTGCACCAGTATGCCATGCACCGGCTGCTCGCGGCGACTGGTGTTTAGCTTCGTAATCAGGGCCAACAGATCGTCTTGCGAAACATCCGCCGGCAGGCGATGCATCTGATCTTCGATGCCGACGCGCTGACAGGCCAGCCGCTTATTTTTGACATACACCTCGCTGGCCGGATTTTCGCCGACCAGAATCACCGCCAAGCAAGGCACGACGCTGTTGTTCTCGATGAACTCGGCGACCTCGACTTGCAATTCGTCTTGAATGGTCGCGGCGAGTGCTTTGCCGTCGAGCAGTTGAGCGGCCATGCGGCAGAAAGGGGTGGGGGTTCAGGGGTCGGGGAGCAGGGATGTCGAAATTGTAACTTGGCGAGCGGGAGCACGTCAGTGCCCCGAGGCTGGGGACTGGAGGCTGGAGACTGGAGACTCGGGATGGGGGGCTGGGAAATTGAAAGCGCGGCTTCCGACATCAGGCTCGCGAACGCCTTCACAAGCCTCATATCCCAAGCCTCTAGCCTCGCTGCTCGTCCCTCATCCCGCCATCGCCCATAGCACCCCATGCAACGCCAAGCACGAATACACGCCCGCCGCCACGTCGTCGGCCATGATTCCCCATCCGTCGGGCAAGTGCTCCAACCGACGCGCCGGCGGCGGCTTGGTGATATCGAATAATCGAAACAGCACGAACCCGGCAGGCAATACCCAAAGCTGCTCAAAATCCTCGAACGGAACGAATAAAAACGTAATCGGCAGCGCGATGACTTCATCGAGCACGATCGCGCCCGGGTCTTTCCGCCCACCAAGATCGCCGACCGCGCGCGTGCAGATCGGCACGCTGACGAACAGCAGCACGGCAATGACGACCAGCTGCAGCCACGGCTGATCCAGCATGGCAATTGCAAACGCGAGCGGCAACCCCAGCAGCGTGCCGAAGGTTCCCGGCATCAGCGGCACGCGACCGATCCAAAACCCCGTGGCCAATAACACGGCGGGCGTGTTCCATTGCGGCGGCTGTTGAATGGTGTCGTTCATGCGAGATGCCGTCGCCATCCGCTTCTGTAGGAGGCGTCGCCGACGCCGATTGAAGCACTGATTAAAAATAAACCGTCAATTGCCGGGTGCCATGCCCACGGCTTTGCGTGGGCATGTTTGTGAATCTTTGTTGCAGTCCGCACGGGTATAGCTCACGTCGTTTTCATGCCCACTCAGGGCAGTGGGCATGGCACCCGGCCGAACTACAACGCTCTTTTTCGTAATTCGTCCTTCGTAATTTCCCCCGATCCCTGGCCCCTGATCCCCGATCCCTCTCACAGCGTCGGCCCTAAAATCCAGGGCTGAAATTCTTCATCCCCCAGGCCCAACTGTTCGCTCTTCGGCTGCTTGCCGCTGGCGACGGCCAGAATCTCGTCGAAGATTTCGCGTCCGACTTGTTCGACCGTTCGCCCGTGCGTCAAAATACTGCCGGCGTTCAAGTCCATATCGTCAATCATGCGTTCGTACATCGGCGTGTTACTGGCGACCTTGATCGACGGCGTCGGCTTGAAGCCAAAGCAACTGCCGCGACCCGTCGTGAACACGACTACATTCGCCCCGCCCGCCACGATGCCGGTGACACTGACGCAATCGAGGCCCGGCGTGTCCATGACCACGAACCCGCGTGCGGTGACTTGTTCCGCATACTTGTAGACCTCGGTCATCGCCGTGGTGCCGGCTTTGACAATCGCGCCGAGCGACTTTTCATAGATCGTCGTCAGCCCCCCTTCTTTATTACCCGGCGAAGGATTGTTGTCGGGCGTGCAACCGAACACGCCCGAGTACCATTCCCACCAGCGAATTCGCTCGATCAGTTTGTCGGCGATGGCCGGAGTCGTGGCGCGGCGGGTCAGCATCTGCTCGGCGCCATAAATCTCGGTCGTCTCGGCCAGGATCGTGGTGCCGCCGCAGGCGACCAGCAGATCGCTGGCGACGCCCAGGGCCGCGTTGGCCGTGATGCCCGAGTTGCCGTCGGAACCGCCGCAGTTGGTGCCCAACACGATTTCGCTGGCCGGGATCGTTTCGCGCGTGAAAGCGTTGACCGTCGGCAGTAGTTGCTCGACCAACTTCACCGCGGCATCGATCGATTTTTGCGTGCCGCCCAGATCTTGCATGACCAGCACCGGCGGGCGGCCGTTCTTTTGCGCAGTATTCAAGCCGCCGATCTGCACCAAATTTTGATCGTCCATCAGGTAGCCCAGCGTGCCCGTCTCACAGCCCAAGCCGATCAGCACGTAGCCGCCGATGTTCGGATGCCGGGCCATGCCCCCCATCACGCGATTCAGAATCTGATGATGCTCGCCGCCGAACTCCATACCGCAGCCGTTGCCGTGTGAGAAGGCCAACACGCCGTCGACGTTGGGATAGTCGCGCAGCATCTCGGGCGTGAACTTCTCGGCCACATAGCGCGCCACCGACGCCGAGCAATTGACGTTGCTGATCAAAGCGATGTAGTTGCGCGTGCCCGCGCGCCCGTCGGGGCGGCGATAGCCTTGAAACGTGTGCCCCGAAAGCGGCTGCTGATCGGGCGGCACAGCGGTCGATCGTTCGTAATCTTGACGCAACTCGCCGACGGCCAAGTTGTGTGAATGAATCCACTCGCCCGGGAGAATCGTCTGCGTGGCGAAGCCGATGATCTCGCCGAACTTGAAAGCGGGCTCGCCAGGTTCGATCGTGGTCAGGGCGATTTTGTGTCCAAGCCGCACTGGTTCGAGCAATGTGATCGACTGATTGCCTGCCGAGATCGTTTCGCCGCATTCTAGGTTGCGCGCGGCCACGCACAGATTATCGACTCGATTCAGATAAACCACATCCGGCATTAAAAAACCGTCCTAGATCACAATGTTGTTAGCTTCGGCATCGACACCGGAAAGTCGGGAGGATTGGTAGCCAAGGTAGCCTCAATGCAGCCGGCCGAGGAACGGCGAACGTGCAGGATTTCCCAACCCTCAGCTTAATGCGGCAAGGGATGTCTAGCAATCTCGTCCAGAAAGTATCGCTCGATCTGGCGCAAGATTCGCACTCATCATCTCTAGCTACCTTGCTATTCAAGAGGAGGATCATCATGCGCCACACCTTACGAACTTTCGTCGTCTCGATTGCATTGTCGAATGGCGTTTTATGTGCGATTCCAATGGCTTTCGCGCAATCCGGGGCCGCCGGTAGCGGTGCCGGAGGAACGGCCGCAGCCGGCGGAGCGACCCCCGGACCCGGCGGTGCGAATTCCGGCGCGGGTGCAGCAGCTACCCGCACCAATACCAACCCCAGCGCGGCTCAGCCCGGCGGGCCCAACATGGGGGCGCGCTCAACACTTGGCAACAGTCGAACAGCGACCGGCAGGAGCGGCACATTTGGTAACGGAGCCGGCGGTGCCGCGAACTCGGTCGGCAGTGCGAATTCCGGCGGCAATTCGAACTCGGGCGTGGTCGGACCGGGCGGGGCCAATCGGCCGACCATGTTTAATGGCTCGGCAACCAGCCGCTCGGCCAATAATAGCTCGACCTCGAACCCTTCGTTGACAAACGGAACGGCGAATAATCGTTCGATACAAGGTCCGAACAGCGCGCGAGCGAACCCGAACGACGGGCCGGGAGGCAACGTCGACGCCTCGCTCAACCCGAACTCCGATCCGCGCCAGAACGATGCCTCGACTGATCCCCGCGGATTCGACGCCAGCACGGGCACCAACTATTCAGCTCGGCCGACAACGACCGACTCGCAGAGCAGCGGCATGATCGGTAGCAATAACGGTAACGGCAACAACACGTCGAACGATCCCAACGCGATCGAAAATATTCGCCCGACGGCGCGAAATGCCTTTACGAACGACAATGGGTCGAACAACCCAACCGGCAACACCAATAACGGCAACTTCAATAACAGCAACTTCAATACTCCGGGCTCGGGTCTCGACCCGGCCGGACAAATGTTCGGCGGTCGCAGGTTGTTTGATAGTCGCGCAAATTTTGGGGTCAGCAGTGTTGGGGTACGCGGTGTCGGCGTCAGCGACGTTGCAACAGTCTCTGCCACGGCCGGAGTGTTGAATGCTCCCGTCGCGCAGGTCGCCCTCGACGCGGTCTTGGCCGAGCAAGCAGCCGACGCACTTGTCGCTCCGGTCGCCGTGAATGCACCAGTGGCGTCGACGGCTGCGACCGCGGCACCTGCACGCAATGCCGCCAATGCCACGCTTCCTACGGCCGTCACAGCCTCGAAAGCGATCACTCCGTTATCCGTGCGTCGTAATCAACCGTTGTATTATCAAGGGTACTATTGGGCTGCCGCCCCGAACGGCGGCTGGCAGTATTGGGACGGAGTTGAATGGCAGATGTACGTTGCGGCGCGCGCTGCGCGGCCATAAAGGTAAAACGGAATTGATTCCGGCTAAGTTGGTCGTTCGATACCCGTAAACGGAATAAATTCCTCGCTACTTACCAATAATAGGACAACTACGATGGCAACCGCATATTCACCTTATCACTCGAAATCGAAGTCGAACGGATCGAGTGTTCGTTCGATGATCAGCGGGCTGGTGGGCGCAACGGCACTGACGCTGGTGCATCAAACGATGAAGAAAGCGATGCCGGGCACCGCGCCGCATATCGACCGTTTCGGCCGCAAGATCATCGCCCGCGGCATGGACAAAGCCGGCTTGCCTGTTCCGGCCAAAGACAATCTGCAAACCATGTCGCTGGCCTCGGACATCGTATTCAACGCGGCCAGCTACTCGATGATCGGCCTGGCGCGGCGGTTGCCGTTCCTTGGCGGCGGCGTCGGCGGTGCCATCATGGGATTGGGGACGTTACTTTTGCCCAACATCCTGGGCTTCGGTCATCGCGACCGCGGCACGCGTCCAACAACCAAAGCGATGACGCTGGCTTATTACGTCATCGGCGGCTTGGCCGCCGCGGCAACCTATAAACTAATGGATGACGACGAAGAATAGGGACGAGCAATGACGTACTCCCTGCTTTTCCCTCGCTCCTCGCCCTTGCTCAGCGTACGGTCATGTCGCAGCTTAAGCCGCCGGCAGCGGGCACATACGCACTCTTCACATAATCGGCCACCATGCGGTGCGCACTAAATCGCCAGGCCAGCGAGCTAATGCTGTTGACCATCATTTGGATCCAATGCCGCGGCAAGCCGTCGCTATCGCGATCATAAAATAGCGGAATCACCTGCGTTTCGAGGACGCGATACAAATCTTCACCATCGCGGCGATCGTGCGCCTCGTCGTTGACGTGACTGGTACCTTTGCCGATCGCAAAGCCGTTTTTGCCGTCGTACGCTTCGGCCCACCAACCGTCGAGAATCGAGAAATTCAACCCGCCGTTCAATACGGCCTTCTCGCCGCTGGTGCCCGACGCTTCCAACGGACGGCGTGGATTATTCAACCAAACATCAACCCCTTGCACCAAATGCCGCGTCACGTTGATGTCGTAATCTTCGACAAACACCACACGGCCCGAGAATCGCGGGTCGTGCCGAAGATTGGCAATCTTCTTGATCAACCGCTTGCCCGGCTCATCGGCCGGATGGGCCTTGCCGGCATAGATGATCTGTACCGGGTGATGCGGATCGTTCAGCAGCGCCGATATTCGATCGACATCGCTGAAGATCAGGTCGGCCCGTTTGTAGGTGGCAAAGCGCCGCGCAAAGCCGATGGTCAGAATGTTCGGGTCGAGGATATTCCGTGCGGCCTCGACGGCTTCATCGCTTTCGCCCCGGCGGCGACATTGGCGACTGACGCGGCGACGAACGAACTGCAACAGCATGTTTTTCAGGGCGTAATGGGTTTCCCACAATTCGCCGGGGTCGGCGCGATGCAGGTTTTGCCAAACGTCGCTCTCGCCCATCCGCTTGAGCCAATCGGCCGGAAAGTACCGGTCATACAGTTGCAACATCTGCCAGGCGAGCCAACTGGGCACGTGTACGCCGTTGGTGATATGCCCGATCGGAATTTCTTCTTCGACGCGCCACGGCCAGAGATGCGCCCACATCCGCCGACTGACGTGGCCGTGCAAGGCACTTACGGCATTGGCTCGGCGCGAGAGCTTGAGCCCCAGCACGGTCATGCAAAAGGTTTCACCTTCGTTGTGCGGCTCAACGCGGCCCAGGCCCATCAGTTGTTGCAGCGAAATGCCAAGTTGATCGCGTAACGGGCCGAGATGTTCTTCGATCAGGCCGGCGTCGAAGCGATCGTGCCCGGCCGGCACCGGCGTATGCGTGGTGAACACGGTGCGCTGCGCCACTTCGCGCAGCGCATCGTCGAACGATTGCCCGTCGTCGTGCATGTGTTCGCGAATGGCCTCGAGCGTGGCGAATACGCTGTGCCCTTCGTTCAGATGAAACACGCCCGGCGTGATGCCCAACGCCCGCAATGCCTTAACGCCGCCGACACCCAACACCAGTTCTTGGCGAATGCGCGTACGATGGTCGCCGCCGTACAACCGGCTGGTCAGCTCGCGATCTTCGGGCCGGCTTTCCTCGACATCGCAATCCAACAAGTACAATTTGACGCGGCCGACCTGCATCAGCCAAACCTTGGCGAACAGCGGGCCGGTGCGCGTGTCGATCTTGACCTGAATCGGCCGTCCGTCGACCCCCAGGGCGGGCTTCATCGGCACGTTTTCGACTTTGGTATCCAAGTATTCTTCGTGCTGCAGACCATCCGCATCGAGATGTTGCTTGAAGTAGCCCTGGTCGTAAAACAGACCGATTGCCACAAGCGGCACGCCCAGGCCGCTGGCGCTCTTGATATGATCGCCGGACAACACGCCCAAACCGCCCGAGTAAATCGGCACCGATTCGTGGATGCCGAACTCGGCCGAGAAATACGCGACCGGCTTGGCACCCAGTACGCCCGCGTGCGTGTTGCTCCAGGTGCGGTGGTCGGCCATGTACTCTTTGAGCCGGCGATACGACTGATTGATGCGGCTATACAGCACCAGTTCGGCAGCCCGCATTTCGAGCCGATCGGGTGTGAACTCGGCCAATAGTGCGATGGGGTTATGATCGAGTTGACGCCATCGAATGGGGTCGAGATCGCGGAAGAGGTTGGTGACCTCGGGATGCCAACTCCACCACAAATTGTTGGCGACTGCCAGCAGTTTGTCGTAGAGGGTCTGAGGCGAAAGCTCGGAGAGGTTGGGACCCTCTTTCGACACCGGCGGAGCAATTTCGGTCTGGCTCATATCATTCCCTTGC
>JAYTAU010000074.1:0-5380 GCA_043737375.1 Planctomycetia bacterium | reverse complement strand
ACAATTTTAATCGATAAGCTGCTGCAAGCCTGCGTTAAGCAGAACGCCAGCGATATCCATATCACCGTCGGGCAACCCCCGGTATTTCGGCTCGACGGGCACATGCGCCGGCTCGAAACCAAGGTTCTCACCGGCGAAGACACGATGGGGCTGATGAAGAGCATCACTCCCGATCGCTGCCAACAAGAGTTACAAACCGTCGGCGGGTCGGACTTCGGCTTCGCTTTCGGCGACGCAGCACGATTTCGCGTCTCGATCTTCAAGCAGCGCGGCAACATTTCGATGGTGCTGCGGCAAATTCCCAATAAACTGCTCACCCTCGAGCAATTGGGCCTGCCGCCCGTCGTTCAAAAACTGATTATGCGTCCCCGCGGGCTCTTTCTGGTGACCGGACCGACCGGCTCGGGTAAGAGTACCTCGCTGGCCAGCATGATCAATTACATAAACGAGTCGATCGACCACCATATCATTACGATCGAAGACCCGATCGAGTTTTACCATTACAACAAAAAGTCGACCGTCAATCAGCGCGAAGTCGGCGTCGACGTTCCTAGCTTTTCAGAGGCACTTCGACGGGCGTTGCGACAAGACCCCGACGTAATTCTCGTCGGCGAAATGCGCGATCTCGAAACCATCGAAGCCGCCATCACGGCCGCCGAAACCGGGCACGTGGTATTCGGCACGTTGCACACCACCGGCGCGCAGGGAACCGTCAACCGCATCATCGACGTGTTTCCCACCAATCAACAAGAACAGATTCGCGTGCAACTCAGCACGGCGATCATCGGCGTGTTGTCGCAGGCTTTGGTTCCCAAAATCGGCGGCGGTCGCATCGCTGCCTACGAGATGCTGGTGGTCGACTCGGCCATCGGCAACCTGATTCGCGAGAACAAGACCTTTCGCATCAACTCGATGATTCAAACCGGTGCCAAAAAGGGCATGATGCTGATGGACGACGCCTTGTTCAATCTTTGGCGCGCCGAAAAATGCACGCCCGAAGATGTGTTGTCGAAGGCCAACAACCCCGACGAACTGGCGTTGCGTATCGCCAAAGCCCAACGCGGCATGTTCGACGACGAGGACGATGTGAAAGCAAAAGCCCAAAACAAAGAGCCGGTCGGAGAAAAGAACCATTAAGCAATAGGACTGAGAGGCCCTATCCCAACCCGAAGCGTCGGCGAGGACGGACTAAAAATTGCAGACATTTCCTCGCTGACGCGTCGGGTTAGGAAAATTAGTCATTGACCCAGCACCCGAAGACCACCCACTAACACGCAACGACCCGCATCATGGCCATCCGTCGCATCGGACAAATCTTAGTCGACTTGGGCTACATTGCCGACGAGCAACTCGCCGTGCTGCTCGACGAGCAGCGCCGTCGCCCGGGCGAACTGCTCGGTAAGCTGGCCGAAAGCATGGGCCTGATCACGGATGAACAACTGGCCCAAGCGCTGGCCGAACAAATGGCGATGAAAGTCGTCGCCGTCAGCGAACTGCAAATACCCGCGGCCGTCATTCAGCTCATCACCGAGCCGATGGCCCAGCTCTACAAAATCATTCCGATCGAGTTCAAGGACGACACGCTGACCATCGCCATGTGTGAGCCGCAAAAGCTCACCATTCAGGATGAACTGCGCACGCTGCTGGGCTATAACATTCGAGCGACGGTCTCGACCGAAAAAGAACTTCAAAAGGCGCTCGACCGCTACTACGCCTCGGGCTCCGAAAGCGTCGAGAGCATCGTGGCCGATCTCGAACAAGATACCGACTTGGCTGCCGCCGCCCGCGCCGTCAGCGGCGACGGTCCGATCGACCTGACCAGCGCCGAGGCCCTGGCCGACAGCGCGCCGGTTCGCAAATTGCTGAACATGGTCCTGTTGATGGCGATCAAAGACCATGCCAGCGACTTGCATTTCGAGCCGTTCGAAGACGAGTTCCGCATTCGCATCAAGGCCGACGGCGTGCTGTACGAAATGGTGCCGCCGCCGCGCCATTTGGCCTTTGCCATCACCACGCGCATCAAGGTCATGGCAAACCTCGACATCGCCGAACGCCGCATGCCGCAAGACGGGCGAATCGAACTGACCGTCGGCGGTCATCCGGTCGATCTGCGGGTCAGCGTGTTGCCGACCATGTTCGGCGAGAGCGTGGTTATGCGCGTACTCGATCGCTCGGTGGTCTCGCTCGACTTGAACAAATGCGGACTCGGCTCCGAAACGCTCAAACTCTTTCGCGTAGCCATCAACAAACCCAACGGCATCGTCCTGGTCACCGGCCCGACCGGTTCCGGAAAAACGACCACGCTGTATTCGGCTCTCAACGAATTGAACCATATCTCCGACAAGCTGATTACGACCGAAGACCCGGTCGAATACGAACTGGAAGGGATCATTCAAGTCCCCATCGACGCTTCGATCGGCAATACGTTCGCGGCCTGCCTAAGAGCCATTTTGCGCCAAGACCCCGACAAAATTCTCGTCGGCGAGATTCGCGACATCGAAACGGCCGACATCGCCATTCAGGCCTCGCTGACCGGTCACACCGTATTCAGCACGCTACACACCAACGATGCCCCCAGCACGATCACCCGCTTGCGCGACATGGGCGTGGCCCCGTTCTTGCTCACCGCAACGCTCGAAGCGATCTTGGCGCAGCGGCTGGTGCGGCGCATCTGCTCGCAATGCCGCGAAGAGGTACAACCGTCGAGCGAAATTTTGACCGACTTGGAACTGTCGCCCAGCGACCTCAAAGGCAAAAAATTCTTTCGCGGCAAGGGCTGCGAAACCTGTAACCGCACAGGCTACAAGGGCCGTGTGGGATTGTTCGAACTGATGGTCATGAACGACGACCTGCGCGACATGGTGGTGCGGAATGCTTCGACTGACGAACTGCGAACCGCGGCCCGTTCGTTCGGCATGATCACCCTGCGCGACGCCGGCATGGATGCGATATTCAATGGTATGACGACGGCTGAAGAAGTGATACGAGAAACGATTTTAGAAGCATAAATTCCAACATGACTATGTCGAAAACCGAAAGTCAAATGTCGAAGGAATGACGAAGCACGAATGTCGAAAGGTTGCTCAGGTTTGAATTTTGACTTTCGACTTTCATTCGACATTTGAAGTTCGTCATTAGACATTCCAACCACGGTCTGAATTCTGCTTACACGACTGAAACTCACCCGCGACCCTCCGCACCACACCAGCGACGACTCTCATGCCGACTTATCAATTCGAGGCGATGGACGCGACCGGGCAAGAGATCAAGGACGTGATCGAAGCCCCCAGCGAGGCCGAGGCGCAGGCAACCATCCGCCAACTCGGCTACTTCGTCACCAAGATCGCCGTCAAAAAGGCCCGCAAGGGTGCCGCCGAACAAAACAAAGGGGGCAAGCGCCCCCGCGCGTTCGCCATCGGCGGAGTCAACAGTAAAGTTCGCACCACATTCACTCGGCAATTGTCCATTCTGCAGGATGCCGGTCTCCCCATTCTGCGCAGCCTGCGAATCCTCGAAGGGCAATGCAAGCCGGGCCGGTTCAAAAACTGCCTAATGGATGTCTGCGATGAGATCGAAGGTGGTGCCACGCTCAGCGAAGCGATGGCCAAAAGCCCCAAAGCGTTTGACCGCTTGTACGTCAACATGATCAAAGCCGGCGAGGCCGGCGGTGCGCTGGAAATCATTTTGCGACGCCTGGCCGAGTTCATGGAGCGCAGCCAATCGCTCAAGCGCAAGGTCAAGGGAGCCATGATCTACCCCGCGGTGGTCGTCACCGTGGCCGTGAGTATTCTCACGTTCATCATGATCAAAATCGTGCCGGCCTTTCAGAAGATCTTCGACGACTTCAAGACCGACCTGCCCGGCATGACCGTCATGCTGGTCACCATTTCCAAACTGACCGTGAGCTACTGGTTTTTGATCCCGTTGATTCCAGTCTCGATTTGGCTGATGGTCAAATTACTGCGCAAGTTCGAATACGGCCGCGAGGGCTGGGACTTGTGGACGCTAAAAATGCCGGTCTTCGGCCAGTTGGTCGAAAAGAACACCATGGCCCGCACGACCCGCACTTTGGGCACGTTGGTCGCCAGCGGCGTGCCGATTCTCGAGGCGCTCAACATCACGCGCGAGACCTCGGGCAACGCCATGTTCGAAAAACTCTACGGTAAAGTTTCCGAGTCGATTCGCGAGGGCGAAAGCATCGCCAAGCCGATGAAAGAGCACTCGCGGCCCGGGTTCAATGCGCTGACGGCGTTCTTTTGGTTCTTTTTTATTCCGATCGTCGGCGTGCTGATCTATATGACACGCATGAATCAACGCGTGGTCGACGACCTGGTGGTCAACATGATCGATGTGGGCGAAGAGACCGGCGAACTGGACACGATGCTTTACAAAGTGGCCGACACCTACGACGAAGAAGTCGCCGTGTTGACCGATAGTTTGGTCAGCTTGATGGAGCCGTTGATGATCGTGTTCCTGGGCGGTGCGGTCGGCTTTATCGTCATCGCCTTGTTCTTGCCGCTGGTAAAACTGATTACGACTTTGACGTAAACGCAAACTCAGCGAGAAACTCACCACGGAGACGCGGAGGCACGGAGAGGATAAATCAAGGAATCTCGCGCGAAGGCGCGAAGAACGCTGAGGGGATCGAGTTAGAATGCCTGATAAATTCCCTCTCCCTCTGGGAGAGGTGGCGAGTACACGAGCCGGTGAGGGTTTTGCAGCGAAGTTGACATGTTTCCACGCGCAGCGCCGGAACGACGAATAACGAACTATCCGTCCGAACAATAACGAGTGACTTATGACCATCATTACGCCTCCCCAGCCTCCGGCCTCTAGCCTCCAGCCACAGGCCTCGTCGGGTGCCATGCCCGCGGGTTTGCGTGGGCATGTACGCGGCGGGTTTACGCTGACTGAACTCTTGGTCGTGATCGTGATCATCGCCATTCTCGCGGCGCTCATCACCGTGGCTGCCGGCGGAGCCATGCGGGCTGCCAAAGAAGCCCGCATCAAGACCGAGCTGACCCAACTGGCCAGTGCGGTGGAAAACTACAAGAGCAAGTACGGGTCGTATCCGCCGTCGACATCGGCAAAGCTCAAGCTGCATGTCCGGGCATTGTTTCCGCGAGCATTAGACACAGACATCAACGGGGCTAACGGTATTCCGGATAATATGAAGCAGTCGGAAATCCTATGGTTCGTCGTTCGCGGTTATACGAGCGATCCGACCAAGCCTGTCGACTTTACGAACACCGCCGTTAAGCGTCAGTCGGACTTTGGCTTCGAAGCCGGACGCCTGGTTGCCGGGCCAACCGCCAGCTGTTCTGTCTACTATCCGCAAGACGGCAAGAACGCTCCGTATGTGTACTTCGATCTTTCGCGG
>JAYTAU010000073.1:0-2118 GCA_043737375.1 Planctomycetia bacterium | reverse complement strand
GTCGAACTGCGAGGCGTTGCGTATCTGATCAACCCGCCCGATCGCGAGAAAATCGGCATCGCTCCGGTGGAGGCTGGTGCTGCGACTGGCGACGCTACCGCCGTGACCGAGCCAAACACAGCCGAGCCAAACACTTCGCCGACCGACGGTAGTCCGCCGGCCAACGACACCCCCCCGGCAGCTAATACCACTCCGCCTCCGGCTAATAATCGTGAATCGCGTTAGCTTAAAAAAAATCGAAAACGTAACAGGAACTGTCCGATGAAAGCCAAAATGAGTTCCGCCGGCATGAAGGGCATTTTCGTGCAACATGCCGAGAAAATGGTGCTCGGCCTGACAGTTTTGTTGCTCGGTTTTTTCTTTTGGTCGGCCTTCCGGCTCGCCCCGCTCTCCCAAGACAAGAGTCCAAAAAGGTTGGAAGACCAGGTCAGGCTGGCTCGCGGACAGATCGACGAAAGTACCCCGCCGACGTCGAGCTTGGTCCCTCAGGATTGGAACGATAAAATTAATCTCGGGCTCGAACCGGTTTCGGTGGGAACCTACGCTTTTGCCACCGAGTTCGATCGACCCAAAGTGCCGGCGATCGTCAAGCGACCGGACCCGGCGCTGTTTCCGTTGGAGGATCTACAGGCGACGGCCGTAATTATTTCTGTGCCCGTTCAGCCAGGCGTGCAGGCACCGGCGCCGCCGCTGATTGTCGAAAAGGCGACAAAAACTCCAGCGGTCCCACCCATCAAGAGTGCCGCTGCCACGAAGGCCGCCGAGGCGAAAGCTGACGCCGAAGCCAAGCGGACGCTTAAATACAACAAATCCAGTTCACGCGATGAAGATTCGCGTCCGGTCTCAACCAAGCAGGTGCCGGCAAATCTGGACAGTGCGACCAGCACCGAACAAAATGTACGGCTCGGTGCCATCGTCAATGGCGCGCAGGGAGAAGTTCGCAACGCGGTCGTGTTGGTCGGGCGGGTTCCTTACGCAAAACAAATGGCGGAGTTTCAGTCCCGCTTTAGCGACGCGGCGGCACCTCCCAATCACACGCTCAGTAACGACACGCCGTTCTATTCCCAATTCAAGATCGAACGCCAAGAAGTCGGCGCGCCGGAAAAACCGTGGGTCGTTTTGGATGTCGGCGCCGCCCACCGCGATTCTGCCCGCTGGGCCGTGATGCCGTCCGAGGTCGTTGCCACGCTGTATGTCGACACCAATCTGACCCGGCCGTTACCGCCGACTTTGGCCCGCGATTGGGGTCGTCTGGCCACGCATCCTTCGATCCCGTTGGCCTCTGCGATCGATGTTGGTACCGCCGAACAAGCGAACCTTGCCGCCGAGTTACCTGCTGCCGGCCCGTTTGCCAAGCGGCCCGGTTCCAAAACCGGCCAAGCCGTCGGTGAGGGGCAATCTTCCGGCCGTGAAGGCGAGGGCACTTCGGCCTCGAACGCGCTCCAAGCGCATGTTCCGTACTTTTTGTTTCGCTATGTCGATTTCGAGAGACTCGTGCCAGGCAAGCAATATCGTTATCGCGTGGCTCTGGAGTTGGAGAATCCCAACTACGAAATGCCTGCGGGACTGCTGGAAAACGTCGCCTCGCAAAAAAACGAAGCCCGCTGGACTGCGCCCGGTGACCCATCGAAGGTCGTCACGATCGGCCGGCCTAAACGACTGCTGGCAAGTTCGATCAAGCCGGGCAAGACTTTCACCGAGACTGCGGCTACATTTCAGATACACGCGTGGGACCGCCAGAAGGGTTTCGAAGTCGCCACGGTGATGAATCCGCCGCTGCAATTGGGTGGGATCGTCGAACTCGTCGATAAGGTCGCCACGCATCTCAACCCCGCACTGTCGTACGTCGTCGAAGACCTCGGCTCGTATACGTTCAAATTCGATCCCGTCACCGAAGCCGGTCCCCCCATGTTGGCCGATGTTCGCGGCGGAATGCCCATGCCGGGCGGCAGCAGCAAAATCGATCGCGTCAATCAACCGGTGGAGCTGATGTTTTTCGACGTAGCGGGCCGGGTGTTGTTTACCAACGAAGCGATAGACGCCGCCGATGTGAAGTTTTACGACGCAAGATACACCGACAAATCGGGTAGCACCCCAGCCGCCGCCGGCGGACTTTTC
>JAYTAU010000072.1:0-5390 GCA_043737375.1 Planctomycetia bacterium | reverse complement strand
ACCGCGGCGTGTCGTTTGGCAGCAAGGTCCGTTGGGCGGAGTCTACGCAACGTTGGATGTCGATCGTGTCGACGCCGAGCGCGATCCAATTCGCCGCCCGGTGCGCGACAACGCCGTCGAATTTCAATACGACGCCAGCGAATGGTTTGCCATGCAAGCCAATGGACTCTGGAGCACAGCGCTGTACGACCGCCAAGGCAAGCGACAGGACAGCGTGCCCGATCGAATTGCCAAGGACACCAGCGACCCGCACGGCGACGGCATCGTGTTGCCGATGTTGTCGTGTATTCGCTGTCATCGCGAAGGAGGTTTGCGGCCGTTCGTCGATGATCAAACGCAGTTATGGCGTGACGGGATCGAGCTGCGTTCGAGCGATCCGCGCGTCGTGCGTCGCGCGGCCGAGTTTTATGACGAGCCGCGATTGCAGCGGCAAATGCAGTTCGATCGAGAGACGTATTCCCACGCGGTCGCCCGGGCCACTGCCGGCATGCGGCCTGAAGACCTGGCCGATGCGCTGGCCCGGACCGTGCGGGATTTTTCCTATCTGCCGCTGTCGCCCGAACAATCGGCGCGCGAACTTGGCATCGAGCCGGGTGAGCTTCGACTGCTGCTAGTCGGATCGCGCGATCCGCTGCTGCTGCGGTTGCGACAGGGAAAACCGGTGTTGCGCGGGCAATGGGAAAGCTCGTTCGCCGAAGCAGCGTTACTGGCGGAAGCATGGCGACAGGCGAAATAAGAGCCGAGCTCACGATTGTTCGAACAGGAGGGAACAGAGGGAGTGTAAGAATCGATCACCAAATCTCACGAAGAAACTTTTCGTAAACGACGTGGTTTCGGGCGGAAAGTCGAGCGATGTCTGTTACCTCCGTTTCCTCCGTTACCTCCTGTTCAATCTTTGGATTGAAGAACTGATGTTCGTGGATTGAAAAATTATCGTCAATTTTTAGGAGCCAATGATGTCACGTGAGTTCTTGTGGTGTTCAGTCATCGCCCTGATCGTTTTTTGTAATTCAGCGACCATGTTCGAAACGTACGCCGCTTGCCCGCCGGCTCGGGCAGTTCGGTCCGCACACGTTACGACAGTGCTTTCACAACAGTTGATTGCGGTCCCCGTCGCGGTGCCGGTTGCCGTTCCGGTTGCGCCGCTGGTGTCGTATTGGTACGGCACGAACTTTGATGCATCGCTGTACGATGCCGATATTCAATCGCGCCGATTCCAGCGAAGCGATCTTCGGTCGTCGACGTCGCGATCGCCCGCGATCATGCCTGAAGCGCGGCCCCAAATCGTCGAGCCCAACGCCAGCGCCATCAGCGGCCAACTGTTGACGCAACATTGTGTCGCGTGCCATGGCGGCGCAAATCCCAAAGGAAACCTGTCGCTAACCAATCCGCGAGCGCTGACCTCCGAGCAACGTCTGTCGGCGATCGATGCGGTGTTGGATGGTCGCATGCCGCCGCCGAAACCGAATCAGCCCGATGCCGGCAGTGTGAGCGCCGCTGAGCGCAACCAACTGATCGACGAGTTGATGCACCGGCCATTTCCTCGTTCCCACGCTCCGCGTGGGAACAAGTGAGCTCGAAGCGCCAGCGAGTGACTCTGGTCTCCTCTCCCCCTGGGAGAGGCAGCGAGGAACGAGCGGTGAGGGGCAGAAGTTATCGGGAAGTTATTCTTCGGTCGTTCCTTAATCCCCTTTTTGGAGAATCGTCAAATGAAGTACGTCTTGTTGCTGGTGTTTGTCGTTACAGGATCGATCGCATTCCCTCGGCCGTCGTTTGCAACGACACCACCGCACGCGGCCGGCACCACGGCCACGGCCTTCGTGCAAATACCGCCGTTTGTCTTGCAATCAACGCCGCTGGTGCTGCACAGCGTGCCGGTCGTGGTGTTGCAGCAGCATGTCAACTCGCACTCGGCTCATGTCGTGCAATCGCAGCATGTGCAACAGCAGCCAGTGCGATCGAATCGCGCGCACACCCCGCAACCACAGCGCTCGCGCGGGCTGATCTCGCGCGTACTGGGGCGACGTTAAACCGGCACGAGCGGCTCGTCAGACCGAACATGAATTACCACTGACAAGCCTGACAGCTTGACAGTGCCACCCAGCGACAGTGCCACCCAGACAGTACCACCGCCACATTGCACGAAGCGATCATTGTCCGATTCGCGTTCATTTGCGTTCATTCGCGGCCAATCCCTTCGTTGCAGTGATACTCGTCAGAAATGGCAATCCACGACGGAATGAATTCCGTCCTACAGGAGATCACCAATGCAAATCCGCGATCGAATTCGTGAGCTGCGCCGCGTGCCGGCGGCGCAGCTCCGCCCTAACGGAAAGAACTGGCGAAAACATCCGGCATTTCAACAAACTGCGCTGCGCGGAATTCTGGCCGAGATCGGCTATGCCGATGCGCTGTTGGCCCGCGAACTGCCCGACGGCAGTTTGGAACTGATCGATGGTCACCTGCGCGCCGAGACGACGCCCGACGCAATTGTGCCGGTGCTGATTGTCGATCTCGACGACGGCGAAGCCGACAAGTTGCTCGCCGCGCTCGATCCGTTGGCAGCCTTGGCCGAGACCGATCACGATCAACTGGCCGGCCTACTCGCCGATATCGAGACGGATAGCCCCGCGTTGCAAGCGATGTTCGACGATCTGCTGCGAATAGACACCGATCCGCTTGCCAACCTTGCCGAACACGAGCCCGACGAGATCGACATCCCTGAACTCTACCAGGTCGTGGTCGAATGCGACGACGAACCGGCGCAGCAAGCGTTGTACGAACGACTAACCGATGAAGGCTTCAAGTGTCGGCTGTTGATGCTCTGAAGAAATTTAGCCACAGAGTTCACAGAGGGCACCGAGGAAGAAGGGGATCGGAGTCAGGGGTCGTCGATGAAACAATTCGAGCAGCTATAACGACCGACCCAGTTTAATTTATTGAGCCGCGCTTGCGGTTTAGCCTGCTTTGACTTTCGGAATTCATTCGACATTCGACTTTCTGTGCAACGAGCGTAGTGATTCCGCAGTTTAGCTTCTCTCCGATTCGCGTTCATTCGTATCCATTCGCGGCCAATTTTTCTCTGTATTCTCTGTGAACTCTGTGGCTATTAATCCGCGGCCATTTAACTTTGCGAACGACAACATGCCGACCATCGACATCACCCTGACCTGTCCCGTACACGACTCGTTCCGCGTGCAGCAACTCGCCGGCATGTTCGATCTGCCGTTGGCCGAGAAATCGACCGAGCGAATCCAATTCGAACTACCCGCGCTCCCCGCCGACTGGCGAATCGGTTTGATCGTCGGTCCCTCGGGCAGCGGCAAGACGACCATCGCACGCGAACTGTTCGGCGACGAAGCATTGCTCATGCACGAATGGCCGCGCGATCGCGCCGTGGTCGACGGCTTCGGCCCGCTCTCGATGCACTCCATCACCGGGCTATTGACCGCCGTCGGCTTCAGTTCGCCGCCGGCGTGGATCAAGCCGTATCACGTGCTGAGCGGCGGCGAGCGGTTCCGCTGCGATTTGGCCCGCGCGTTGAGTCAAAATTTGATTGATACGAACGTCAACAATCACACCGAGGACGCGACCGCTGGTCGCGGCTTTACAGAACAGGATGCGAAACATTCGCCGCCGGTGATCTTCGACGAATTCACCAGCGTGGTCGATCGCACCGTAGCCCAAATCGGCTCGGCAGCCGTTAGCAAAGCCATCCGATCGGGCCGGATTCCCGGGCGATTCGTCGCCGTGAGTTGTCATGGCGATATTGAAGCCTGGCTCGAGCCCGATTGGATTCTCGACATGTCGACGCGCAGTTTACGACGGAGGTTGCTTCGGCGACCCACGATCGACGTGCGACTTTACCGTTGCGGCATTGCCGCGTGGCAACTGTTTAAGCGTCATCACTATCTAAGCGGCGCGCTAAGTCCCACGGCGCGCTGTTTCATAGCGACATGGCACGGGCAGCCGATCACGTTTTGTGCGACCATTCCGATCATCGGCCGCCGCGGGCATTGGCGAATCACACGCATCGTCACACTGCCCGACTATCAGGGCGTGGGCATCGGAATGCGCGTGGCTGCCGCCGTGGCCGAGCTTCATGCGCGCGAAGGCCACCGAGTTAACGTCACCGCCGGCCATCCGGCCTTGGTGCAACATTGCCGGCGCTCGCCAATGTGGCGCGCGGTCCGGATCAAACGCACCGGCTCGCGAGCCAACAATCGTTTCAAGGGAGGCTACCGCGGCTCGCCCGGCCGATGCGTCGTGTCGTTTGAATTCAAAGCAATGACATTTCACCACAGTGAAGGCAGTACGAATATGGCCGCGAATGGATACGAATGAACGCAAATCAAGAACTTGAGGACCGAAGCTTGGCACTCAACAACTCGCTAACCTCAAGCCTCAATCCCCAAGCCTCAAGCTTCAATCCTCTTTCCTTCTCCGTGTCTCCGCGCCTCCGTGGTCAAACCGATTATTATGGCACGACAACTACGAACATCGCTCGACGAAATGCAAAAGCGTGAGATCCTCGGCCTGGTCGCGATGGGCTGCGCGCTGCCCATGGCGGCGCAATACATCGGCCGACACACGGCCGGCATTCGCGCCGAAATGCGGCACGACCCCGCGTTTGCCGAAAAAGTGCAGAAAACCGAACTGCGCAGCGAGGTCAACTTCCTCAAAGCCGTTCATGCCGCCGCCGAAAAACCGGCACAATGGCGCGCCGCGGCCTGGGCGCTCGAACGGCTGTATCCCGAGCGCTACGGCCGTCGCGCGCCCAAGACGATTCCGCTGGAACGCCTGCGCGAGATCATGTCGCAGACGATCGATATCATCGCCGCCGAAGTGCCGGTCAAGAAACATCGAGAACAACTGCAACAACGCTTGCGCGAGTTCGTGCAACAATTTCCGACCGGGTCGAAAATCAAACGCGGCAGCCTGAAGCCCGGCAAGAACAAATCCCATGATGCTCAACGATCCGCTTCACGACGAAAACCAGCGACCGCAAAATCATCGCGCGGCGCTAAGTCGCCTGAGCAAACAACTGGCGATGCATGATCGCGCCGCGAATGCCGCCGAGCAACATGCGCGCCGGTTCCCAAATCTGCTTGCCTGGGGACGCCACTATTTGCCCGCGCACTTTCTTCGGCCGCCGTCGCGCATGCATCGTTGGATGGCCAAGCGGCTCGACGCAATGCGGCAGCGGCGCGGGGTCAAATTGAATGTACTCGGCCCGCGCGGCGGTGCGAAATCGACCGTCGGCACGTTGGCGTTTGTGTTGCGCGCCGCGGTCGAAGGCGATGAACCGTACATTTGGATTGTCAGCGATACGCGACCGCAGGCGATCGCGCATCTCGCCAATATCCGCGCCGAACTGCTGGATAACGCGC
>JAYTAU010000071.1:0-13068 GCA_043737375.1 Planctomycetia bacterium | reverse complement strand
TCGGTCGAATCATGGCGTGCCCCCAGCGCATGCAATCCACGCGCTGAACCAGCGGCAGCAAGTCACGATGCGCGCGGGCCAAATCGGTCAGCGCCAAGGTCGCACAGTCGGCCCAGTCCATGTTCAATAACTGTTGGCGCGCCGCGCGCGGCTCGTCGTTGCAGAACGGATAGTACCAGGTCAACACGGTCGGTCCATATTCGATTCCGCGTTGATGCGTGGCGGTCACGTAGCCCAACGATTGGCTCTCATACAACACGTTATCCCAACACAGCGGATAGCCGCGCTCGGTCGGGCGACCGCGCAGCGTCAAGTTCGCCACCAGCCATGCTCCATACTGGAAGTCGGCAAGGTGCCCAGGCGGATCGATGCGGTACGCCTCGACGATATGTTGCGCCATATACTGCGGCGCGGCAAAGATCACCCGTTGCGCACGTAGCCCGATCGCGTTGTTGGTCGATGGGGAGTAAGCGACGACTTCGATAAGATTTTGAGTTTCATTTTTGTCTGCTTTGATTTTCGCCGAAGGCAGCCGAATGTCCGTCACTGCCCAACCCAATCGGCAGTTTACTTTCACCTTCGACAGCAGATGGTCGGTGAGTCGGGCATTCCCCTCGGCAAATGTTATCAGCGGTTGCGGTTCGGCAGTGCCGGTTCGCAAGCGGCAGGCAAAGTAGAACAGCCCGGCCCAGGCGCTGGTCTGCTCGACGCGCATACCGTAGTCGTCGCGACAGGCGTAATCGACCAGCCAGCGCAACCGCGACGACGTGAATTGTTGTTGATCGAGCCATTCGCTCATCGTGATTTGATCGAGCCCGGTCACCTCGGCAGCGTCAGACGCGGTGCGTGTCGGCAGTGCAAAAGCGCGACGTCCGGTCGTATCGCGCCAATCGACCCACGTGCCCACGATCGTTTTGAAACGTTCGAGTTGGGCCAGGTCGTCGGCCGTCGCGCCGGCATAGAGATACAGCCCTTCAAGCCAGTGTCCTTTGTAGAAGATTCGTTCTTGCGGATCGCGACACAAGTGCTGTTCGGAGAGAATCAGTTCGCCATGCTCGTCGCGCCCCTCGACCAGTCGCATTTCTTCGAGCAATTCACACAGCGCCGTGTTCTCTTTCAACGGTGAGGGTAAATAATGGGCACCCCAGGGATGCGGCACCGTTAGCTTGTCGGCAGTTGGAATAATGGCGTCAAGATGCGTTTCGCCGCCGCGAGAAGTGCCGCCGGCAGTTTCTTCAAGTTCCAATAACGTGAAGTCGTTGTAGCCCGAACGTGCCAGTTGCCAGGCAGCCGCCAGACCCGCCGCACCGCCGCCGACAATCACTACTGCAACCTCTTGCCAGGCATCATTTGGTACGGAAGGTTGAAAGCCGTCGCGCAGTTTGTGCCCGAGCGACATCGACGGGCCGACGATCCGACCGTCGATTCTCTCAAGAAAACCCGCATCGAGCACTCCGTCGAACGTTTGCAATCGTGGATTGTCGCCGCAGCCCGACAGCACGGCGGGCAGGCCGAGCATTGCGATTAGCATTTCGCGACGAGAGCAGTTCATTGCCAGCGTTTCCATTCCGACTCGTAGTAGCGCACCAGCGCCTGATTATCGAGGCGATTGATCTCGACCGGCACCGGTTCCAGATCGCTCGAAAGCATAAACATCGCTGCCATCGTCGCATCGTTCAAGAACTTCAGATTAGGCGGCGATTGTCGAGGCGGATCGAACGGCGTCGAACATGCAAGCGCGAAACCCCACACGCCAAACGAAGGCACCGTGGCATGATAGGGCAGCACGCGTAAACCGGCAGCTCGCATCGTCTCGATGATGCACCAATACGATTTGCGCGCGAACAGCGGCGAGGTGCATTGCACGGCGATCGTTGCATCGGCCGCCAGCCGCGCTCGCAGCAATCGATAAAACCGCGTTGTATAAAGCTTGCCCAAGGCAAAGCTATTGGGGTCGGGAAAGTCGATGATCGCCGCGTCGAATGGCGAGCCGGGCGTTTCGAGCCAAAGCATGGCATCGTTGTTGACGATCGTTACCCGCGGATCATCCAGCGCGTGGCCATTCAGCTCGCCGAGCGGCGGATAGCGCGTCGGGAGTGCCGTCATTTCGGGGTCGAGATCGACCAGTGTGACGTGCTCGACCGATGGGTGTTTTAATACCTCGCGCACCGCCAAGCCGTCGCCGCCGCCAAGCACCAGCACGCGCCGCGGTTGTGCGGCCAGTTGCAACGCGGGATGGACCAGCGCTTCGTGATAACGATATTCGTCGGCCGAACTGAATTGCAAATTTCCGTTGAGGAATAACTGAAACCCGGCGTTGTTGCGCGTGACGGCGATCCGCTGATAGTGTGAAGTCACGGTGTAAACGATTTCGTCGGCGAACAGGTTTTCTTCGGCCAGCGATGTCAACCGATCGGCCTGCACCAGCCCGGCGATCAATAGTAGCATGACGAATCCCGCGCGCAGTCGCAGCCCGCGCACTTGTCTTCCAAGCAATGGACTCAACAACCAGGTACTCCAGAGCGCGACCAGTGCGTTGATCAGGCCAAACACCAGCGACGTACGCACCAACCCGAGTTGCGGCACCAAGAACAGCGGGAACATCAACGAAGCCAGCAGGGCGCCGATGTAATCGAAGGCCAACACCCTCGCCACCAGCTCCTTGAAGTCCAACTGCTCCTGCAGAATGCGCATCAATAGCGGCAGTTCCAACCCGACCAGCGCGCCGATCGAAAACACGATGCTATACAACAGGGGTTGAAACCAATCGACGCGCGAGAATGCCAGAAACAACAGCGGCGCGGAAACCCCGCCGATCAGGGCCACGACAATTTCGACTTCGACAAACGTGCGGGCCACGCGATCGATGAACCGCGACAGCCAGGCCCCCACGCCCATCGCCGACAGATAAATTCCGATGATCAGCGAGAATTGCGTGACCGAGTCGCCCAACACATAGCTGGCCAATGTGCCGGCCAACAGTTCGTAGATCAGCCCGCACGTGGCGATCAATAACACATTGAGAAACAGAACGGGCGTGCGGTTCATTCAGACAAAACTTTCCGTAAAACGGATTTGATTCCGTTCCGTCACGAAGCTCAAACTTAAGGGACGAACGAAAAATAACTTCCCGATATTTCCGACCCTCACCCCACCCACTCCCAGAGGGAGAGGATTTTGTGAGGAAGTTATTTTTCGTTCGCCCCTCAGCCGATAATATGTCGTTCTCGGTCGGGGCAAAACCCGGTCGCTCGCGAACTTGTTAGCCGCTTGCAACTACGAACCGTGAATCGCGGCCGCGATGATCAGCGAGATGCCCAAAATCATCGACGCGATAATGATTGCCAATGCAGTGTTTTGATCTTCTTCGATTTCCTTACGGATCGAGAAGGGCGTGACTCGCACGATCACCCAAAAGGCGAACGCGAACATTGCCAGTCCTAGCAGACCGAAGATCAGCGAGAACTCGATCGCTTTGATTAAGCTATCTGTCTTTAGATACTCCCACATATGAATTACTTTCCTCCCGAGTAGCCGCTGTGCCAAAAATGAAACGATCGATATCCGCCGGGTGATTGTCGCACACTTTGGGGAACGAGTTGGCGCTCGGTTGCGCCAAGCTCTTGCCCGGTGACTGAAATCCAAAGGTAACCGGCGACGATGGCCGAGCCGAGCGCAAGATAAAGTTTGGTGAACATGGGGGTTTAATTTAATTACGAAGGACGAATTACGAAGGACGAACTAAGCTCGGCTGACAACCGACCACCCTCTCAATCATCGTCCGAACCGGTCCAGCCCGCGTAAGGATTGTAATCGCTATCGGCCCAGCGGCGGCGTGTAAAACTAAAATGCCAAATCAGAATGCAAAGCGGAACGATCGAGACCGCCAAGATCGTCATCAATAGATAAAACAAACGCGGTCGATCTTCGATAATTCGCACGCGAAACGTCTGCGGCTCCGTGAAGTGTTGCCATTGCACCTCGAATCGCAGCGTGTACGTTCCGGCGGGTAGGGCCGACAGATAGACCTCGGGCGAGCGGTCACCTTCGGTCCACGGTCCGTCCGAATCGCTGCCGGTATAGTATTCGACCGGCATGGCAAAGCCTTGCACCAGTCCGCTCTCCTCGTTGAACAGATCGCCGTCGACATAGACCCAGGAGTTGCGAACATCCGAATTGACCGTGATATTCAGATTGCCGTTGCCCGCCAGTGTTACGGGCCGTTCCGAGAAGATAATCTGTGTTTGGTCGGCTGCGGTCACCGGTTCGACGCGATGCGTTTGGTCGTACACCAATCGCCTCGCGCCGGTCGTCATGAAGATCGTTCCCACCAGCAGCGTGGCCAGTACCAACGCGCCCCACGCCCAATAGATCTGCCGATGCGGGAAGGGCTGGTTCGGCGCGACGCCGGTCGGCCGTTTTAAGCCTTTCAACTTAAATGCCGCTTCGACCTCATCGACGGGCAAATAAGTGCCCAGCGACCAGTTGATTTCGCCGCCGGCCGACGTTTGCACTCCGGCAGCCGCCATCGCATTCACAATCACGTCGCTAACCGCTTCGCCGGCGCTTGCGGTGTTGAAATATTGCGTTACCTCGCGAGAAAGTATTTCCGGCGGCCGAATATAGTCGGCATAGTTCACGACCTCGTCGAGATCGACCTTCCAATAGAACTCGCCCAGCACTTGTACGACGCGCGAGTGTCCGTCTTGAAATAGCTTGAATGTGTGCCCCTGATAGCTGGCAAACTGTTTCGAGTCACGCTCGATCTCGCCCGGTGCGAGCGATCGCACCAGGCTCCAATGGTCGTCGCTTTGCACCAGCCAGCGAAATCCACGTCGCGGGTGATGCAGCAGATACTCGTTCCAATAGTAGGTCTTGTCGAACTTCACGCTGCGCCGCATGAAGCCGATGACGGTGTAGTCGTATTTTTCGAGATGCCCGACCGTGCCGATCGGAATTGTCGGCTTGTGCTTGCCGGGATCGATTGCCGACAAATAGCGTAGCGTGTCATGTTCGGCATCCAACAGCGAACTACAAAACGGGCAGACCACTCGCAGCGTTTCATCGGGTGCGCGCAAGTCGAGCGAACCGCCGCATTGCGGGCAAGCGATATGTACGGCGGTAATCTCGCGCGCGGCGTCTTCGCGAAAAGCGCGGGCCGGGTCGATGCCCAGCGCTTCGAGCGTCAGTTCTTCGCCGACGTAAACCACGGGCAGTTCGTCGCTGTAGTCGAGTGTGGCGAACTTGCCGCCGCCGCCCGAAAGATCGGCGTAGCGATGTTTCTCGCCGGGTGTGATTTCGAACGGGATCTCGCCTTCGGCCGAATGTAACGCGGCCTCGCCGATTTCGCTGATCAACAGTTTGCCAAAGTTTGGAATCACGAACCGATTACCGATCGAGAGCTGATCGAGCGGCGGCAGCAGCGCGTCTTTCGACAGCTTTCGCTCGAACGTCAAGAACAGGCGACCGCCGGATTCGGCCAGCCAACCCCAACGGCCATCGTCAAAAGCGGCGTACCATTCGTTCCAAACCCCGCCGGCCTGATGCTGGTATTGCACGCGGCCGACGATGCGAAACTTGCCGCCGCGATACCGGCCGGGCAGATCGATTTCGAGTACCGAGGGAATTTCGAGCAGCGCCGCGACCTTGCCCAAGTCTTCGAGTTTTTGATCGCCCCGCGCCACGAGTGAACTGCAATGTGCGCAGACGACCACCAGCGACGAGCCGGTTTTAAACTCGATCGGAGAACCACAGGCAGGACAAGCAGCCTCGACGGGGCTCACGGTAGTTCCTCCGTATACCGACCCACTGCGGCAAATCGCGATTCCGTGCCGCGCGGTACTTGCCGAACCGTGACTGCTTGTGCTTCGAGGTGTTGCTTGAGCCCTGTGTGCCAATCCCACGCCTCGCGCTGTCGGCAACAATACAGATTGAACGTCGCCGTCGAAAACTCCGGATAGGTGTGACAAGCCAAGTGAGATTCACTGAGCAAGTACAATCCGGTCACTCCGCCCGGCCCGGCAAAGCGATGCCAGAGCGGATCGCCGACGACAACCAGTTGCAGATCGGCAATAAGTTGCCCGCATAGTTTACGCAGCGTTGGCTCATCGCGCAGAGCCGCTGGCGAGCAGCCGGCCGCATCGACAATCCATTCGATTCCTGGAAGCACGTCGGACCTTGATAAAGTTGCCGTATACAGGGAGAGTGGCACTGCGAAAATTCGATTGCGCGGTGGTGCCTATGATACAGTTCGCCGCTCGACTGTCCAAATTGGATGGAAAGTTTACATCGAGCGTTCGTAACTATTCGCGTTCAGTCGTATCCATTCGCGGAAAATCCGCGGCACTCGCTGGCGTGTCGAGTTTGAATTGAGGCCCTAACTTAACCGGCCCGCAAAGCACTGGCGGGCGACGTTAAGTTTTGTCTTCTGAGTATGTAAAGATCGCTGCAATCGCGCAAATCGTACCCTACACTTGAATACGCCTCGCTGCCATTCCGCCCCGATGATCTCCCACCGCTATTTGCCTGCATGAATGCCGAACAACAACGCCTGACGGAAGCCAGCGCCGGCAAGGTTGCCTGGCGCAAATGGGGACCGTATGTTTCGGACCGGCAATGGGGTACGGTGCGCGAAGACTACAGTCCCAATGGCGACGCCTGGAATTACTTATCGCATGACATGGCGCGCAGCCGTGCCTACCGCTGGGGCGAGGACGGCATCGCCGGCGTCTGCGACGATCAGGGGCGATTGAATTTGGCCATAGCGCTGTGGAACGGGCACGATCCGATTCTCAAGGAACGATTGTTCGGCTTGACGAACGAGCAGGGCAATCACGGTGAGGACGTCAAAGAGCTGTATTACTATTTGGACGCCGTGCCGACTGGTTCGTACTTGCGGATGTTGTACAAGTATCCGCAACAGGCGTTTCCCTATGAGCGATTGGTCGAAGAAAATGCCCGCCGCGGTCGCGACGACCCCGAGTTCGAACTGCTCGATACGGGGCTTTTCGACGACGATCGTTACTTCGACGTGTTTGTCGAGTATGCGAAAGACGGTCACGACGATGTGTTAATGCTTGTCACCGCGCACAACCGTGGTCCGGATACCGCCGAGCTGCATCTGCTGCCGCAACTCTGGTTTCGCAATAGTTGGTCATGGTCCGATCGAGCCGCGAGCGGCGACCGAGTACCAATACCAAGCCTGGTGCAATCCAACCCCGATCGTATCGAAGTCAATGCGCCGCGTTTGGGGCAGTATCACTTTTACGTCGACGGATCGCCGACGTTGTTGTTTACCGAGAACGATACGAATCCGCAGCGTTGCTGGGGGCTGAAGACAAACGGCGGCCACTATAAAGATGCCTTTCACGAGCATGTGGTCAACGGCAATCGAGCCGCTGCAAATCCGCAGCAAGTCGGCACCAAAGCCGCCGCGCATTACAAGCTAAGTATTGCCGCGGGACAATCGGCCCAAGTCCGCGTGCGGCTTTCGCCCGGTGAGTTGACCGACCCGTTTGCCGATTTCGAGCAAGTGGTGAACAGTCGCCGGCGTGAGGCGGATCAGTTTTATGCAGACCTGCAAGCCGATTTACACGACGAAGATGCGCGCCGCGTGCAGCGACAAGCGTTTGCCGGCATGATCTGGTCGAAGCAATTTTATTACTACGACGTGCGCGATTGGCTCGACGGCGATCCGGGCCAACCGGGTCCGCCCGTCGACCGCAAACACGAGCGTAATAGCGATTGGCGGCATTTGAACAACGCCGACGTGATTTCGATGCCCGACAAGTGGGAGTATCCTTGGTATGCTTCGTGGGATTTGGCGTTTCATTGCATTCCGCTGGCGCTAGTCGATGCGGAGCTTGCCAAGTCGCAGCTCGTACTGCTCACGCGCGAGTGGTACATGCATGCGAATGGACAATTGCCTGCGTATGAGTGGAATTTCGGCGACGTCAATCCTCCGGTCCATGCCTGGGCCGCTTGGCGCGTGTTTCAACTCGATCGCAAGCAGCGCGGTGATGCGGGCGATATCGAGTTTCTTGAACGCGTGTTTCACAAACTGCTGATCAACTTCACTTGGTGGGTCAATCGCAAAGACGCGCAGAACCGCAACATCTTTCAAGGGGGTTTCCTGGGGCTCGATAACATCGGATTGTTCGATCGCAGTCGTCCGTTGCCCAACGGCGCGCATCTCGATCAGTCCGACGGCACCAGTTGGATGGCGATGTATTGCCTCAACCTGCTGCGCATTGCGCTCGAGCTGGCGTTGCATAACAAAGTGTACGAGGACATCGCGACGAAGTTTTTCGAACACTTTCTGGCGATTGCCGAGTCGATGACCGACATGGCAGGCCGCGGTTTGGGACTATGGAACGAAGAGGACGAGTTTTATTACGACCGTTTGCAGGGTGAAGACGGTCGCGTGTATCCGCTCAAAGTCCGCTCGATGGTCGGGCTGATCCCGCTGTTTGCCGTTGAGACGTTGGAACCTGAGACGCTGGCTAAGCTGCCCGAGTTTCGTCGGCGCTTGCGGTGGGTGATTAAACATCGGCCCGAGCTGGCGGCGCTCGTATCGCGCTGGCACGAACCGGGGCTGGGCGAGCGTCGGTTACTATCGCTGTTGCGCGGCCACCGCATGAAGCGACTGCTGAGCCGGATGTTGGACGAGACGGAGTTCCTGTCACCGCACGGCGTGCGCGCGCTGTCGAAGTATCATCAGCAGCACCCGTTCAAGTTCAACTGCATGGGGCAAGACTTGTGTGTGAATTACGTGCCCGCCGAATCGGATTCGGGGCTGTTCGGAGGGAATTCGAATTGGCGCGGGCCGGTCTGGTTTCCGGTCAATTTTCTGATTATCGAATCGCTGCAAAAATTTCACCATTACTATGGCGACGATTTCAAGATCGAGTGCCCCACCGGTTCGGGCAAGTTCATGACCATTCTGGATGTCTCGCACGAGCTGACGCGGCGATTGACCACGCTATTTCTGCGCGACGGCAACGGCCGGCGCCCCGCAATGGGTACGCACGACAAACTACAAAACGATCCGCACTTTCGCGATTGCTTGCAGTTTCATGAATACTTTGACGGCGACGACGGCCGCGGGCTCGGTGCGTCGCACCAAACCGGTTGGACGGGGCTGATCGCCAAACTATTGCAGCCCCGGCGTGAGGACGATACCAGCGCGCCCCACTCGTCGCATGATTCGTCAGGACAAGCAAACTTATCTGCCGAGCCAACTGGAGAATCGATATCAAGCCCTGCCTTATTTCGCAGATGATGAAACCATGAAGACGCGGAAGCACAGAGAGCAGAAAATTAGCCGCGTCTCCGTGGTGAATACCTCACGGCTTGACGAAGTTCGCCGTCCACTTGACCAAGTCTTCGTGCGAGATCGGACCCTCGGGTTTTAGCCGCGCATCGCGAAAGCCTTCAAGATCGACGTCGCGCAAGTATTGCGTAGCCGAGATAAACGTTCCCTGGCACAGACGACCCTGGCCGTTTTGAGATTTATCTGAAGTGGAGTAGCCGTTGTTAGCGGCAAGGCTCTTATTTCTGTTCTCGTTCGCGATATTTATCACGCCGCTGGGTTGGTCAGCTTCGGGCGTTTCGACTTCTTTGGCAAGTTGCTGCGAGAATTGTCGCATGACCCAACTGGGAATCAGCGCGCGTTCGGTCGGATAAATAAATCCAAACAACATCAGATGCGCATAGAGTACGCGCCAATGTTTGTCGAAGCGTCGAACCAGACGCTTCCAATCAATTCGCTCGGCACACATACGTAGCAGATGCGCGACGTCGGCGCTGTCGCAACGATCGCGTTCGAGGATGAAGCACTTCTGCCACAAGGTCTCCTCGACGGGGCAACATTGCACCGGCAAATCCAACACGATATTATCCACGGCGTTGCTAAACCATTCGTCATCGACCGGACAAAGCCCATTGCCTGAACTGAAAAGCAGGTCCATAAAATACTCGCCGAAGAATGCTTTGCCGATCCAATGCGGAAATGGCAAGTCGCAAGCGTAGCCGGCTTCGGTCAGCACTTGCAGCGCGCGACCGATGTCGTCTCGCTTCAAAAAAATATCGAAGTCCTTGGTGTGACGCACCACGCCCGTATGACGCTCCAGCGAGTACGCTCCACCGACCAGAAACGGGATTTGGGCCTGCTGCAAGCGCTGCATGCAACTGCGATAAAAGTCGCGCCCGACGTGGTCGAGACCGTCCATGGGATGTAATCGCATGATGGCTTCTCTGGGCGCTAAGTGACTGCCGAGCATTTGCTATAAGGTTCTGTATCGAGTTCAACTCGCAAACATTGTGCCGATTACGTAAAAATCGGCACGTAGTTTGCCGTAGTTTGCTTTCTTTCAATTGCAGACAAAAAAGCGAGATCATTCTGATGGCTGAGCCCAAGATAATCCGTATCGCCGCCATGGCGGACGTGCATTACAAGAAGATTCCGACAGAGTCGTTCGAGTCGGTGTATGCGCTGGTTTCGCAACAAGCGGACATTTTATTATTGTGCGGCGATTTAACCGATCTGGGCTTGCCTGAAGAAGCCGAGATCGTGGTCCGCGAACTTGCAGCGGTCAAAGTGCCGATCGTCGCCGTGTTGGGGAATCACGATTATGAATCGGGCCGAGAGAGCGAAGTCCGCGAAATATTGCTGCGCGCCGGAGTCAAACTGCTCGACGGCGAAGCGATCGAGGTCTTGGGCGTTGGTTTTGCGGGAGCCAAGGGATTTTGCGGTGGCTTTGGGACGCGCATGCTTGAACCGTGGGGTGAACGCGTAATCAAGAATTTCGTCAAAGAGGCGATCGACGAAACTCTGAAGCTGGAATCGGCGTTGGCACGTCTACGCACCCAACGCAAGATCGCCGTGCTGCATTATGCCCCCATTCAAGCCACGATCGAAGGCGAGCCGCCGGAGATTTTTGCCTACATGGGTTCCGGCCGGCTCGAAGACCCGATCAACCGTTATGGTTGCGATGCGGTGTTTCACGGTCACGCGCACCGCGGCTCGATCGAAGGCAAAACCACGCGGGGAATTCCCGTGTTCAATGTTTCGGTTAGTTTACTTAAGCGAACATACCCCGATCAGCCGCCGTTTCGAATATTCGAAGTCACCGTTGAATAACCACGAAGTGGATCAACCACGAAGCACACGAAAGTCACGAAAGGAGAAAATGGAAAAAAACGGTATGGCCGCGAATGGATGCGAATAGACGCAAATTCAGAAATGAGTAGTTCAATTCCCCTTACTACGTACACCGTTCAAGTTGTCGGCTCGGCTATGAGGGCCGATATTCATTCGCGTTCATTCGTATCCATTTCCGGCCAATCTATCGGCCTACCTTTCGTATCTTTCGTGCCTTTCGTGGTTATTCCCTCCGGAACATTTCTGCGCGGAGATCGGCCAGAATCGGAAACTTTTTTCGGTACTCCAGCAGCGGTGCGAGTTCGAGTGTGGACGAGATAATCGTCTCCCGATCGCCCGCGGTTGCAATCACCCGGCCATGCGGGTCGATGATCTGGCTCAGTCCGGGGTAGTTCGATGTCGGGTCACGACCGGCGCGGTTCACGCCTACGACATACGCCTGATTCTCGATCGCGCGGGCCGCAAGTAGTGCCACCCAATGCGCATGACGCGGCAGCGGCCAGTTGGCGATCACGACGAACAGGTTCGCGCCGGCGATCGTGGCGATACGAAACAACTCGGGAAATCGCAGGTCGTAACAGATCAATGGCGCGAGCCGAAAGCCGCCGCAGTCGACAACCACGGTTTGATCGCCGGATGAATAATTGGCCGTCTCGCCCCCAAAGGTAAACGTCTGTTGTTTGGAATAGCGCGCGATCGCTTCGCCCGCGGGGGAGTACAACACCGCGTCGTTGGTGAAACGTTGAGTACCTTGTGCGATTGCCTCCGTTCGCTGACCGCTGACCCCCGACCCTTGATCCCGATTGCTACGCGTGGCGACTCCACCCAACACATGGCAGCCATATTCGACGGCCGTGGATTGTAAGAAAGCATGTGCCTCACCCGTAGCGTTTTCAGTCACTAGGGCTGCGTTCATGCAAAACCCCGTCGCATACATCTCGGGCAGTACCAGCAGCGAACCCGCTTCGACGCCGGCGCTTGCAATCAGCGCCCTAGCGCGAGCAATGCTGGCGGGCTTGTTTTCCCAGACTGTGTCTAACTGGCAAACGATCACCTTCATGGATTAACCTTTTACTATTTGCTGCAACCCGCGGGTCAATCGGCCCACGCCTTCGATCACGGTCTGTGCATCAAGAGCGCCGAATGAAATGCGTAAGGCACAACTGTCGTCGATGCCGAATGCACTTCCGGGAATCGTGGCTACGCCATGCTCGCGGATCAACCGCTCGGCCAACGTCACCGAGTCAAGCGGCGTGTCGATCTTCAATAAAAAGTATAACGCCCCTTGGCTGGGCGGTGTCTGGCAAAAATTGCATATCGCATGCAATTGATCGAGCGTCAGTCGCCGTACCTCGGCAAAGCGTGCTATGTGAACGTCGCAGTAGGTTCGGCCGGCTTGCAGCGCACCCAGCGCTGCGTACTGCGAGATCACCGGCGGACAGATCAGCGTTGTGTCTTGTGCTTTACGGAACGCCGTCAAAAGCGCCGCCGGCAACACCGCGTAGCCGATTCGCCAACTTGCGAAGCCGTAGGCCTTGGAAAGCGAGTACAGTGAAATCGTGTGTGCGACAGTGTCGGGCAATGACGCCGGTGAAAAATGCGACGCTCCGTCGAACACGAAGTATTCGTACGCCTCGTCATGAATGTGATAAATATTACGTGTTCGACAAAGCGCATTGACGGCAGTCAACGACTCGCGCGAGTAAACCGCGCCGGTCGGATTGTTAGGCGAGACGGTGACCATCGCCCGAGTGCGCGGCGTGATGGCATCGGCCAACCGCTGCAGATCGAGTTGATAATCGTCGCAGGTGGGCACCAACACCGGGCGCGCGTTGAGCATCGCCAGCGCCATCTCATGATTGAAATAATACGGCGTTGGGAGTATGACTTCATCGCCCGGGTCGACA
>JAYTAU010000070.1:0-2125 GCA_043737375.1 Planctomycetia bacterium | reverse complement strand
TAGCATTTCCTTCAAGCACAGCAGCAACACAGTATGGTCGCAACAACATGTGACTGCACGTGAATGCAGCTACTATATAGTGTGCGTTAGCCCTGGGGAGAGGGGTGACGCAACGATTATTCAAATGCACGGCATTCAACCGTTTCATCGTGTTGTAAACACCGGGTACGCATTTAACTCACCTGTCAGTACGCGGGCCAACAATCGGGCTTGAATTTCCAGCAAGCGTCGATAATTGACACGATAACCAAACAGCGGATGCGTGACTAGCGTATCCATGCGTTGTTCGTACGAGCGGAAGAACGCCTTGCGGCCCTCGGGCTTCAGAGCGACCGACTGCCCGGTCTGAATGAAATCTTTGGGAGTGACCATGCGCGTGTTGATCGCCGAAAGCACCGCCGAATCAGCAATCAGTGGCCGAAACGGTTCCATCAGATCGAGTGCCAACGCGGCGCGACCGAAACGCGGCTGATGGTAAAAGCCCAAGTACGGATCGAAGCCGACGGCGTGACAAACGATAGTCAGATCCTTGGCCAACACGCTATAGGCCAGCGACAACAGCGCGTTGACTGGGTCGCGCGGCGGACGGCGATTGCGATGCACGAAATCAAAGTTGAACGACGATCGGTGCCGAGTCGAATCACGCCCACTCAGGGCAGTGGGCATGGCACCCGACATTCCATCATGCCCACGCAAAGCCGTGGGCATGGCACCCGAGAGGACATCATGCCCGATCTCGTCTGTGGGCATGGCACCCGAGGTCGGGTTGGCAACCTCGGTCGAATCGTCGCGACGGTGACGCAGCGAGTCTTCGTCGTCGGCCTTGATCATGCCTGCGAAGTGCTGAAAGTAATAACGCGCGGCGTTGCCTTCGATACCCAGCAGCGTGGCTTGCGAGTCGGCGCGCTCGGCGTCTTCTTGCATGCACTTGAGCATGTTGAGTGCCGCCGCGGGCGGCTCGACATGATTGCGTTGCAGCATGGTTCGTTGATTGCGGATTTTGCCGACGACTAGCGACTTGGCCAGCCGCAAGCAGAACGCCGGCACATCCGCCAGTCGAAACTGCTCGCGCCGCAGATAGATATTTTTGACTCCTAGCCCTTGCGTGACGCCATAAAACCAGCCGCCCATCGAGAAATAGGCGATGGGAATTTCGGCCTCGCACAAGGCTTGCACGGTTTGCGTGGTAATTTGAATATTGCCGAACAAGTTCAACTGGCAAATGTCGTTGAAGCGGACTTGCTGGACGACTTTATCCTTTTCTTGAACCTTGAGTACCTCGCCCGACTTGCCGACACGAAGACCTTGCGTGTTCAAGTAGAGCGGGCGCAAGTCGTCGCGTGCCGGCACCAGCCGGCGCACCGCATCGTCGTCGCGTTTGCCAGGAAAGCGGATATTTTGCGGCAGGATTTCTTCGACGTCGAACAGCATCTGTTGCGGGCCGCTGCCGGTTTGCTGGGTAATATCGGCGATGGCGAGCGTCTCGTCCGGCAAACAAATGCCGACCAGCGAACAGCGCGGGCACTTGGGACTATCGACCAGCGGCGGCGGAATTTTCCCGGTCGCGGCCAGATCGAGGGCTTGCTGCATCGATTGAAGCGTAAAATCGACCAGCGCGGCGTCGATCGTCACGCGCACACGCTGCTTGGTGCTGACGTAATAGATCACCGCTTCGTCGCATTGATAACCGTTGTCGCGCAGAACCAAGGCTTGCACACAAAGTTGCACGCGATCGGTGTCCCAGGCTTCGAGCGCGCAGGTCTCGTAGTTCTCGCGCGGGGCGCCCCGTTTGTAATCGACCGGAGTGACCAGCGCCCCATCGGCCTCGATCAAGTCCATTTTGGCGATCAGCCGATGCGTTTCGCTGGATAGCGTGACCGAGCGCGAATGAATGGCATCGCCCGAGGCAAGCAACTCTTCGGCGGTGGGTAAGGGTTCGTCGCGGGCATCGAGCTTGCTGTGCCGCAACGAGCCCTCGACCGTTTCGCGGTTGTCGACAAACACCCCTTCCACATGTTCGTAAAAGTACAATCGCGGGCAGTACACGAATTCGTTGAGCATCCTTGCGGGCAAGTAATCCGGCGTGATTTCGGCGATGCTCATGCGAGTAGGGATTAGGGGTCGG
>JAYTAU010000069.1:0-5404 GCA_043737375.1 Planctomycetia bacterium | reverse complement strand
CGTTTCGACATCGATAAAGTCGTGCTCTTCGAAGTAGTCGCGCATGCCTTTGATGATGCGGCTGCGTTGCATCAAAGTCTGTTGCATTTCGCTGCGGCGGAGATCGAGGTAGCGATATTTGAGCCGCAGATCTTCGCCGGGCAGTTCTTGTCCGCCAGGCTGAAACGGCGGGTTGACGCACTTGTTGAGAATCTTTAGCTCGGCGGCCTTGAGTTCGATTTCGCCGGTCGGCAGTTTGGGATTGATTTTGCCTTCGAGCCGCCCGCCGATCGCGCCGGTGACCTGCAGCACGAACTCGCTGCGAACGGTACCGGCCAGTTCGCGCGTGGTCGCGCCGCTTTCGGGTCCGACGACGATCTGCGTTTTGCCGTAGCGGTCGCGCAGGTCGATGAACAGCAGTCCGCCGCCATGATCGCGGTAGCTGTCGACCCAGCCGCAAAGCGTCACGATTTGGCCGACATGGGCCAAGCGTAGTTCACCACAGTTATGGGTGCGAAACAAAGCAGATATCCTTTGTGCGTGCGATTAGTTTGAAGAATCGCCATTGTAGGAGAGCGCGGCGTCCGCGCGAAGACTGTGAGCGAGGGCTGGAGGCTTGGGGTGTGAGGCTGGAGACTGGAGACTGGAGACTGGAGACTGGAGACTGGAGACTGGAGACTGGGGCGAGCGGGGGTGCCCTGTGCTTCGAGGCCGAAGGCACGGGGAAGCTTTCTGATCGCGTTTAAAGCGAGGCCATCCCAGCAGCAATCAAATACATCCCCAAAACGAACACGGCCAGCAGAGGCAATAGAACCCAGCAGCCGTAAAATGCGTAATCGTAGTCTGAGTCACTCATGGAAAAGTAGTCCCACTGACGCTGCTCATCCTCTTCATCTTCTAGATCGGTCCAAGATTGTTCCCGTGGTTCCATCGCGACGACTCCTGACACGGCGGTTAACCTCCCGGTTCAGACAAGCTCTAAAACATTGATCTCCGGAGGGCTGCAAAACCGCAACGGCGGCGTTACAGTGCCCAAGCCTCGCGACACATAGACTTGCGCCATGGGACCTTGCACCAGACCGCGCAAATATTTGTTCCCATACGAACTGGGTACCCATGGCGCGCCGATCAGTGGTAATACCACCTGGCCGCCGTGCGTATGGCCGCTGAGGATCAAGCCTACGCGTTTATCAGTCAACACTTCCACGTAGTCTGGATTGTGGCTCAGCAAGATGCAGGCGTCATCCGCGCGGGCATCGCCCAGCGCGCCTGCGATGTCCTGCCGTCCCGTCCAAAGATCATCAATGCCGGCAATTCGTAATCGCGACGATCCGGCAGTGAGCCACTGGCCGCCGTTAATCAGGTCGACAATGCCTGCTTTGCGAAATGCGTCAAGCGCGACGTTTTTGTCGGCCCAGTTGTCGTGATTGCCCAAAACTCCGAACACGCCCAACGGCGCACGGAGTCCGGCCAATGTCGAAATACACGGTTCTGTGTATTTTCCGCCACGATGGATGAAGTCTCCTGTCAAGCAGATCATGTCCGGTCGAAGTGCTTTCGTCTTTTCGACAATCGCTTCGATATATGACAGACCCGTGTAGGGGCCATGATGCAAGTCGGTCAACAGTGCGATTCGCTTGCCGGTGAAATCGCGCGGCAAGTTGGGGATAGTGATTCGTTCTTCAACGACGCAAATCCATTGGGCTTCGATCGCCGAATAACCAACAGCGCCGCAGAGCGTTCCCGCGCCGAGCATCAGCGTTCGCTTGATGAATGTACGGCGGCTGGATGGTTTGGCCATCGGATAGGCAGTTAACGCAAATCATTCAATGCCAGGATCATCGTCGTCGAGACCCATTGTAACCCACGGAAGCCATGACGGTGTTGCCCACAACTCCCGAGCCACCAGCCACCAGTCTCAAACCTCAATCCTCTCATCCCCGATCCCCGACCCCTGATCCCGAATTTTGATCGCTATCGCCGCCGGATCCTCCTCCACAGTCATCGCTACCGTGCGGCATTCGCTCAGACTGCGAAACCAGGTCAATTGCCGCTTGGCAAATTGCCGTGTACGGAGTTTCACTAAGTCGATGGTCTCACTGATCGTCACCCCTCGCTGCTCATCCCTCGCCCCTCGCTGCCGCAAATACTCAATCACTTCGCGATAGCCGACGGCCTGGCCCGCGGTGCGACTCAGAGCGGGGTAACGCCTCAACAACTGCTCAGTTTCTTCGACCAGTCCGGCGGCGAACATGGCATCGACACGCCGTTCGATACGGTCGTACAGAATTTCTCGCGCCCAATCCAGCACGAACACGCGGCACTGTTCGGAAGGCTGGCCGATTTCGAATTGCTGTTGCAACGTGCTGATCGGGGTACCGGTAAGGTGATGCACTTCGAGCGCGCGAATCATCCGCCGGGTATCGTTGGGATGCAATTTGGCTGCGGCGACCGGATCGATTGTGCTCAGACGAATATGTAATAGGGTCGAGCCCTGAATCGCTGCCTCGGCCTCCAATTCGCGCCGATAATTCCAATCGGCCGGCGGCCCCTCGAAGATTCCTCGCAGCATCGCCTTGAGATAAAGCGGCGTGCCACCGACAAACAGCACCACGCGCCCGCGGGCGGCAATTTCAACGATCGCACGCAACGCCAAATCACGGTACTGAGCAACGCTGAAATCTTGGTCCGGGTCGACGACATCAATCAGGTGATGGGGTATTTCTTGACGTTCGGTCATGCTGGGTTTGGCCGTGCCGATATCCATGCCGCGATAGACGGCCATCGAATCGAGCGAAATAATCTCGGCGTTCAGTTGCCGCGCCAATTCGATGCTGACCGCCGACTTGCCGCCGGCCGTCGGCCCGGTGAGATACCAACATTCCAAAGGCGTGGGCAAGATATAAGTGTCCAACGGAAAAAAATCTCGCGCAAAGGCGCAAAGACGCCAAGGAAAGCAACACGCGGTCACAAAATGGTGCATGATTCAAATATAAAACGCAGTACACGATGAAGCGGGAATCATCCTTGCGAGCGTTTTCGAGACTGGAGGCTAGAAACTCGAATTCCCAAGCCTCAAGCCTCACATCCGTAGGCCCAGCCCCAAGCCCCGCTCATCTGCCCCGCGTACTCTTTCTATATCGCAAGTCTGTTCTCTGCTTTGCGCCTTTACGCGAGCCATTTGTTTGCAGCTTAATACCAGTTTACTCGCTAATCGTCATAGTAAGCTCTGTGATGCATACAAATTGCTCGGCATCAGCCGCATTGATTTTCAGCCGCTAGCGGTCTAAGGTAGACGATTCGTCGCAGGTATTAAAGGATGCAAGCAGGGTGGATGCCGGAATGGCCAACGAGCCGAAATCTGTTTTAGCGCAACTGATGGCCACGATCGAAGATCGTCGCGCCAATCCGCCCCCGAATTCGTATACGGCCAAGCTGTTCGAGGGGGGCGTCAAGAAAATCCGTGCCAAGCTCATCGAAGAAGCCGCCGAAGTTTTCGAGGCGGCCGACGAACCTGGGGCCGAGGGACGTACTCATCTTTTATATGAAGCAGGCGATCTGGTGTATCACCTCTTCGTGCTGTTGGGCCAGCGCGAGATCAGCTTCGCCGAACTCGAAACCGAAATGGCTAAGCGGTTTGGAGTTTCGGGACTCGACGAAAAAAGAGGACGAAGTACGAAGGAGTAAGTATAAAAGCAATCGGCATCCTTACCCGACGCGTCAGCGAGGCACGTCGAGAGCTATGTTCTCCTTCCTCGCTGACGCTTCGGGTTAGGAGAATTAGCCTGACCACTGACTGCTCACCACTGACCACTGACCACTGAAAACTGAAAACTGAAAACTTCGCCCCGCATGACTTCGAACTTACGGATTGGTGTTCCCAGCAAAGGCCGACTAGCCGAAATCGCCGAAGCGCTGCTCAAAGAAGCCGGCCTGAGCTTTCGCCGTAGCGACCGCAGTTTGTTCGCGCGCTGCAAAGAGGTGCCAGTCGACGTCACCTTCTTGCGTACCGACGATATTCCGGTGCTCTGTGCCGAAGGGGCTATCGACATGGGCATCACCGGCGCGGACTTGATTGCCGAGAGCGGCGCCGATGTTGCATCGCGGCTCGACTTGGGTGTTGGCATGTGTCGGCTGGCGGTGTGTGTGCCGGAGAACAGCCCGGTCGGCACCGCGGCCGAGTTGAACGGCTGCCGCGTCGCGACCAGTTTCCCGCACATCACGCAGCAGTATTTGAAAAAGCACGGCGCGACGGCCCACATGGTCACGTTGTCGGGCAGCGTCGAAATCATGATTGCGCTCGGTGTGGCCGATGCGATCGTCGATTTGGTCGAGACGGGCAGCACGCTGGCCGCCAATCAACTACGGATACTCGATGAGATCGGCCGCTACGAAACGATTCTGATTCAAAATCACGCCAAGCGGCATTCGGAATTGGCCGATCGCGTGGTTCGCCGTCTCGAAGGAGTGGTGATCGCACGCAGCTATTCGCTGCTTGAGTACAATGTGCCGCGCGGTAAACTACGCGAGGCCGAAAAGATTACGCCCGGCTTCAACTCGCCGACGGTCAGCGCGCTGGAAGATGCCGATTGGTGCGCGGTGCGCGTGATGGTGCGCCGCAGCGAAATGATCACGATCATGGAACGGCTGGAAGCTCTCGGGGCATCGGCGATTTTAGAAACGCAGATCACCAACTGCCGATTGTAGTTCGTTGACTGTCTGGATCAGTTGGCTGCTTAGCGGCGCGGCCACCGGCCCGCCTTTGAGATGCCGCGAAGTTTAATAAGAATTGCACGCAAAGGCGCGAAGGACCCAAAGGAATGAAGAAGGATTTGTACTAAGTGAATGCGAAATCGGGAATTGCCGATTCGCGTTTATCTGCGTTAATTCGCGGCAATTTCCTTACTTCATGCGATTGAATAGTTGAGGCTTTCCATTGAGTTTGAGTCCGCTTGGGAACTTTCGCGTCCTTTGCGCCTTTGCGTGAAATCTGTCTTTAATGTTTTCATTTCGCGCTCGCTATATCCTGCCGATCGACTCTCCGCCGATCAGCGACGGCGTGATCACGATCGATGGTGAGCGAATCGTCAGCGTCGGCCCGTATCGCTCGGACGTTTCGGCGAAAGATCTCAGAGAGTTGAACTTGTGTGGCGTCGGATCGGGCGATGTCGCGATTCTGCCCGGGCTAGTCAACGCGCACACGCATCTTGAGTTCAGCGATTTGCCGCAGCCGCTCGGTCGCCCGGGTATGGTGTTTCCCGAGTGGATTGGCGAAGTGATTCGTCACCGCGGCGCGCGGGCCGTTTCACAATCGGTTGTACAAGTCTACGAGCAAGGGCTGAACGAATGTTTGCGCACCGGCACGACCACGGTGGGCGATATTATGACTGCGCAGCCCTTGGCGACCGCATTGCCAATCGATCTG
>JAYTAU010000068.1:0-13083 GCA_043737375.1 Planctomycetia bacterium | reverse complement strand
CACCCCACCCTCTCCCAGAGGGAGAGGGTGGGGTGAGGAAGTTATTTTTTGTTCGCCCCTTACATTACTTCGCAAGCGGCTGCCAGAGATACCGTTGCATCTGCGTCGTTAATCCAGCAGCCGCCAGATAGCGTTCCCACTCGTGCGATTTACCCACCACGCAGCAGGCATTGACTTGCTCGACCTTGGAATACCACGGCGAACTACCCGCCAAGCCGGTATAGCCCAGCGCATCGCGACCACGACGATCGACCTTGGAATATCGCTTCAATACGGCGTCGCAATAATTGTTCATCGACAACACTTTATCCGCGGCGATTAATGCATTGCCGTGGGCGCGACCGGGCAACAACCAATCGTTGTCGATCGCGGCAGCTACCAGAACGGCCGACATCGGGCGATGCGCTTTGGGCAGTTGCTCAAGCGAAAAGCCGGCCAGGGTGCCACCTCCCAGCAAATGCAGTCCGCCCGTGGCGATCCGCGCACCGTAACTATAACCGACTAAACTGACAGGTACCTGCGGATTGATGCGATGTATGACCAGGCCCAGGTAAATGCTTTCGGCAGTCGTGCGGCCCGAGTAAGTGCGGGCATCGCGCAACGGCCCGCGATCGGGATCGGCGGGCCACGACCAGATGACGAATCGAACCGGACGATCGGCGGGAAGCGTGGTCGTCAAACGGTGATAGGCGGTCATGCCATAGTTAATAGCATCGCTGGAATCGAAGCGATTGCCATGAATGACAAACGACGTGTCGACGCCCGGGGCGTCGTTGGCCAGAAACTCGTCCAGATTGGAAGCGGCCCAAGTATTGTCGGCGTTTAGCCGTTGCACGCGAAACGCCGGTGTTTCGTGGATTGCTCCGGCGACGCACGGCAAGCCGCGAGTGTTGATGACCCAAACCTGATCGTTTACGCGAGCACAACTAGTGCAGGTCGCCGAGGCTCCGACCTGTTCAACCTCGGCCGCGCGAGCCGGCGATTGCAGCGTCAGAAGTAGCTGAGACAGTGCGACGACGGATGAAATCGCGGCAACGCAAACAGTAGGTAAGAAATTCATGGGCCGGCAGGAGCAGTCTGATAAGATGCCGCGGTGCGGCCGCTCCTTCGGCTGGGGTCAACTTCGTGTCCGTTACGAAGTGCGCTTCATCATGGCGGTTGTACCAACTAGGTCAAGTGTGGCGCGCCACACCCTTCCTTATGTCGGACGGGCCGGCAACTTTTCTCGATGGTGCAAATTTTCAACACAGTAGTGCTGATTTTGCGGACAGAGTACGTCGCCAAAATAATTTCGTGTTGCGTTTGCACATCGTCAACCATGTTGTAGAGTTGTTCAGCCCACCGCCTTGAAGTCGCAGGTTGCCCGAACGCAACGTTGACCTCAGCCGACTATCCTTCCCAGTCGCCTTTGTACAACGCAGCATCGACGCGCATCGCCCGCGACGGCACCCCACCCGCCGAGCTTTGTTCTGGAGATGCAGTCATGAAGAAACTACTTTTGATCGCCCTGGCCGCAATGTTGACATCGGTCGCGACTGGTTGCCATTGTTGCTCGAACCCGTTACGACGCACTGCGGCGATGCCGGTTTGCAACAACCAATGCGATACGTGCCAGCCGCAACAGCAACAAGTGGTCGACCCATGTGCTCCGGCTGTGGGTTATTCGGGCCCGCTGGTGATGCCTGGTCCGATCGTAACGCAATAGTCGTTCATAAGTAGAACGGTATTCGTTCCGTTTTCTGCGATACGTAGGACGGAATTCATTCCGTCTATTGAACCGGCGAAACTATCAAGACGGAATGTATTCCGTCGTACGAAAAATAACCGAATGAATTCGGTTCTACGATCTGCTCCTGACGGCGAACCGCCGCGGTAGCTCGGCCCCATCCTGAAGGCCGGATTCCGCGGCGGTTTGTTTTTGTAAAACGGAATTCATTCCGTTTCTGCGGTTCGGCGGCATTTTATGAACGGAATAAATTCCGTTTTACGCTGGCCTGATTCGCGCCTATCGCCGCGGGCCTACTGTGTTATGCTAAACACAGTCTTGCAGTATACTCCGCCCCTTCTGCGCAGCCCGCTCCGTGGCGCGCTGGCCCCCTCCGAATCGCAAAGATTGCATGAACGCTCCTTCGTCAACAACAGCCGCCGGCCTCAGCAACGCCCACGTCATTCTCAAGCCGCGTAAATCACGCCCGTTTTTTGGCCGCCATCCGTGGGTGCTTGAATCGGCGGTCGATCGCGTCGAAAGCCAAGTGTCTCAAGGAGGCACTGTGGCCGACGGCGACGTGGTTGATTTACTTAGCGAGAAAGGCAAGTTCATCGCGAGAGGTATCTTCAACAGCCGCAGCCGAATTCGCGTGCGGCTGTATACCTGGTCGCCGTCCGAAGCGATCGATGCCGAGTTCTGGCGTCGGAGGCTTACGGCGGCAATTGAGTTTCGTCGCGAAATGAATTTCCTGGAGCCGTCGGACGCCTGTCGCGTCGTGTTTAGCGAAGCTGATGGACTAAGCGGATTAATCGTCGATCGCTACGGCGACTACCTGGCCATTCAGCCGACGGCATTGGCGATTGCACAGCGATTGCCGATGATCGTGCCGATCTTGGTCGAGCTGCTGCGACCGCGCGGCATCGTCGTTCGCAATGAACGCGGCTTGGCGCAGATTGAAGGGGTCGAAGTGCCCGAGGGGCCGTATTGGGGCGAGGTTCCCAACGGGGCGATCTTTATCACCGAAAACGGAATCAAGTTCGGCGTTGATCTGACCCAGGGCCAAAAGACTGGGTTCTACGTCGACCAGCGCGACAACCATCGAGCCGCCGCCGGCTATATGCGCGGCAAGCGCGTGCTCGATATGTTTTGCTACAGCGGTGGTTTTGCCTTGGCGGCGGCGATGCTGGGTGCGGCCAGCGAAGTCTTAGCCGTCGATACCAGCGAAAAGGCGGTCGCCATGGCGCGTGCGAACGCCGAGCTGAACGGCGTTTCGAACATGCGTTTTCAGGTGGGCGATGCGTTCGAAACGCTCGGCGAACTAAACCGGCTGGGCGAACGTTTTGGTTGCGTCATTCTCGACCCGCCTAAGTTCGCTCGCAATCGAGCCAACGTCGATGACGCCTTGATGGCGTACCATCGACTGAACCGCACCGCGGTCAGTCTGCTGGAACCAGGTGGAATACTGGTCACCTGTAGCTGTTCGGGTCACGTCAGTCGCGAGGACTTTCTGCATATGCTTTCCGGCGTGGCTCAGCGCAGCGAACGACAGATACAGATCCTCGAACAGCGCGGCGCTTCGGCCGATCACCCGGTCAGTGCCACTTGTTTGGAGACTGAATATTTGAAGTGCTTTATCTGCCGGGTGTACTGAGGCAACGTCTGTTTTGTAGGCACCAAAGTTCCAAAACGGAAATTCGCCGGTAGAAAACCCTCACCGCCTGGGATAGGCAGTGATAAACACTTCGGCGGGGCGTTCGTATAGTCTGCCGATGAGGCAGGCGGTGCATTCAACTTAACCAGCGTAATGCCCGCCTTGCGAAGCGAGATGACCGCACTGGACAATTTTTCTCAACTTTCAAGTTGACGGCATTTTTGCCGACCGATAGATTCACGCTAGGCGTTCTGATGCGTCCGGTGAGATTAAGGACGTCTCGATTTTTCATGCATTCAAATTTTTATTAGAGATTCAGAACGACTTGGTCAAACGCTTCGAGGGCTCGATTGGTGCAAGTCCGCTCGACGGACGCTGGAGTGGTTGTTTCCACGCCTGCTAAGTTGAATCTATTCTTCGAAGTATTGGCCAAGCGGCCGGACGGTTTTCATGAGATTGAAACGCTCATGGTCCCGGTCGGGGTTTACGACACGTTAGAGTTTCGCGACGTAGCTCCGACGGCAACACAAGTCGCCAAACCGCTCGAATTTAGCTGTGCCTGGGCAGCGGGTTTGTCGGTTCAATCATCGCAGCCGGTCACGACTGGAGTCTTTTATCGGTCGTCGACTGAAAAATACTCGACCTTCGATCCGCAGGGGTTGCCCCAAGGATCTGACAATATAGCAGTGCGAGCAATCGAGCTACTTCGAGTGCGGTCGAAAACCGATCGCTGCGCCGTCGTCCGATTGACCAAGCGAATTCCGTCCGCTGCTGGGATGGGTGGTGGGTCCAGCGATGCGGCCGCCGCGCTAGTTGCGGCCAACTTAGGCTGGGGCCTGAGGTGGTCGAACGAGCAACTGGGCTGGCTGGCCGCCGAACTAGGTAGCGATGTCCCGTTCTTTTTACAGTCCGGCCCGGCCGTTTGTCGGGGACGAGGCGAGCGAATCGAACCGGTCGTCGGCCTCGGTCGGCTCCACGCGGTCGTGGTGCGTCCCCCTGCCGGCCTGTCGACGGCAGCGGTATTTGGGGTCTGCAAACCAAGCGTCAGTCCGCGATCGGCTGCTGATTTAGTCGACGCATTGCGTCGCGGGGACCTGCGACGTTTGCCGGACCTGATGCATAACGCGCTAGAATCGGCGGCCCGTAGTTTATCGCCGTGGATCGAACGTTTGGAACACGAGTTTGCCGAGCTGGATTGCTTGGCAACTCAGATGAGTGGCAGTGGCACCAGCTATTTTGGAATTTGTCGATCGGCTCGGCACGCACAGGTCGTCGCGTCTCGACTACGATCGCGCCGGGTAGGCTGGGTGGTTGCCACGTCATGTAACTAAATGAGGTCAACACGTCGAAGGAGCTCGTCGTGGATATCACCGAAGTGCGAATCAAGTTGATGGAAGACGCCGGCGAGCGATTGCAGGCGTTTTGTTCGATCACCTTCGACGATTGTTTTGTCATTCGCGATCTAAAGATCATCGAAGGGACCAACGGCCCTTTCGTGGCGATGCCCAGCCGCAAGTTGACCGGGCATTGTCCGCAATGTAGTTGCAAAAATCATCTGCGGGCTCCGTATTGTAATCAATGCGGTCAGCGGCTGAATACGGATCGGGCTCCGAGAGACGACGACGGTCGGGCCAAGCTGTATGCCGATATCGCACATCCGATCAACTCGGCTTGTCGCGAGATGATTCAAGAACGCGTAACCGCCGAGTTCTATCAAGAACTGGAGCGTGCCAAACTGCCCGGTTATGTTTCTCGCTACGACGACTTTGACTTGGATGAACATGGTCCGCGCCCAAATTCTGCCCGCTCGACAGGAAGTCGCCCGCCGCCGGCGCGGCCCGCAGGCACAGTTCAACCAACCAGTCGAGTTCAGCCCGCCAATCGTGTTCAGCCTGCTCAGAATGCGGCGCGCGGGCCCCACAAATTGCCTGCCGCCCAGAACCAAGGCAACCATCGTGGCACGATTCCGCAACCGTTTGTATCGCTCCCCTATTCGTCGGCCTCGCTTGGTCAACAACTGGTAACGACTTATCAGCAGACGAGTGAAAAGCCGGTTGTGCCTGGACCGCGTGTTTTAACCCCCGGACAGTTGGATCGGACACCCGGTTCGCATGATGTTGAACGAAGCATCGGGCAGCAGCCCGCTTCGGTCATTCATCAAGCTCACGATCAGGTTGCCGGTGATAATCATCCACCGAGATCCGTCACACCAGAGAATGGACTTGCTCGCCCATCCGCGGGATTTGGTGCTGGGATTTTCTAGGTATCTATGAGGACGCCCGCTGTGGCGTTCTGTCGCCAAACATACAGACGAAATCTTCGTGCGAACGCAGTTGCGACTGTTTATACTAGACCCCTTGGGGATGCGGCCGCGACAATTACCCACCTTGGGCGGCCGCCGTTTGTGGTTTTCTTTTCTCACCATGTTGCCAGGATTTTGCCATGCCTGCTCACCCGTTGGTTGCCTGGACTCCTGCTGTTGCGGAACTAACCACCTTTCGCAAATCAACCAGATTGTTTCGTGCAATCGTTGCGACGTGCGCCATGCTGCTTGTGCTGGGCAACATCGGCCGACCGATCTGGGCCGCAGGAATACAAGATGCTCAATGGATTTGGACCGCTGAGCAAGATGCCGCAAAGGCCGGTACCGATCCCATATTCGTACGCAAGGAGCTTGAAATTCGCGAATGGACTACGGTCAGCATCGAAGTGACGTGCGACAATCGTTATGAACTGTTTTTCAATGGCGAGCGGATCGGCGCGGACGACGAATGGACAACAGTCGAAAGCCACGACGTTACCAAGCATGTGGTTCGTGGACAGAACGTGGTTGCGATCCGCGCCGAAAACGAAGCGGTCGGCCATGCCGGACTGGCCGCGGCTCTCACGATCGCGATCAAAGAGAAACCAAGCCTGACGGTTGCCAGCGATAAGAGCTGGTTCTCGTCGACGTCCAAAATCGACGGCTGGCAAAAAATCGACTTCGTACCGAACAAAACGGGTAACAACGCCTGGCATCCTTCCAAGCCGATCGGCCCGTTCGGTAAGACCAAGCCTTGGTCCGAAGTGGCCGCGGTCACACCAAACAAAGCCGGTAGAAGTAATAGCGGCGGCAGTACCAAGTCGGGCAAAGGCAAAAGTATGCCTGCGCTCAGCGAGCGATTTACACCCCTGCCCGGCTTCAAGGTCGAACAGGTTTTGGCCGGCGAGGCGGGCTCGCTGGTTGCCATGACCTTCACGGAGCATGGCGATTTAATTGGCTCGGCCGAAAATGGCAATCTGATGCTGATTCGGTTGCCGCGACCAGGGCAACTCGAAGCGACGACTACCCAACCAATCGTCAGTGTCTATTCCGACAAACTGACCAATTGCCAAGGCATTCTCTGCTACGCGGGTCATGTCTATGCCGTCGGCAATGGGCCCGATGGCACGGCGTTCTATCGCCTGACCGACAGCGACAAGAACGGCCAGGCCGATAAGCTCGAAACGTTGTTCAAATTCAAAGGAGGCATGGGCGAACATGGGCCGCACCAACCCGTTGTCGGACCCGATGGATTGATCTATTTGATGATCGGCAACCACGCGGCCTACGGCGGCGAAATGTCGGCCAAAAGCCCGCATCATCACTATTACGAAGGTGACCTGCTGCGACCCCGCTATGAAGATGCCAACGGTCACGCGGTTGGCGTCGCCGCGCCGGGCGGAACTGTAATCCGTACCGACAAGGATGGCAAAAACGTCGAGCTGTATTGCGGTGGCTTTCGTAACGCGTACGACATCGCCTTCAACCCGGCGGGCGAGTTGTTCACTTACGATAGCGATATGGAATGGGACATTGGTTTGCCCTGGCACCGGCACACTCGCGTTAACCATATTATTCCCGGTGCTGAGTTCGGCTGGCGCAGCGGCTCACCCAAATGGCCCGACTACTACATTGATAGCCTGGGTGCGACGATCGACATCGGCCGCGGTTCGCCGACCGGAGTCATGTTTTACACCGGTAACGCTTACCCCAAAGCATATCGCGGCGACATGATTCTTTGCGATTGGTCGCGCGGTTACTTGATCGGGGTGCGTCACAAACGCGAGGGCGGAAGTTATGTCGGCGAACAGTACACGTTTCTCGAAGGTCGCCCGCTGAACGTCTCGGATGCCGAGATGGGTCCCGACGGCAACGTGTATTTTTGCACCGGCGGACGCGGCACCGCGGGAGGAGTATTTCGAGTCGTGTATGACGCTGTAGAAAAGTCTGGTTCCGCCAGCACTGTAAAGCCGACGCTTGTATCGCCGGAACGCGGCAAGCTGCCCGACGTTAACACCGCTTGGGGTCGTGCGGCGATAGAAAGCCAAAAACAATCGCAGGGCGAAGCCGCCTGGGCGGATGAGTACATCAAAGTCATTTCCGATCCCAAAGCCGATGAAGATGCCCGCGTCGCGGCCTTGGACATTCTGCAACGAATCGGTCCCGCGCCGTCTGCGAAGTTGCTAATTGAACTAACCAACGCCAAATCCACCGAGTCGCTCTCCGTGCGTGCGAAGGCGACATATCTATTGGGGCTGCGCAACGAACCTGCTGCAGCCACTCGACTAATAGAGTTGCTATCGGATTTCAGCCCGCTGATTCGCCGCCAGGCATGCGAGTCGATCACTCGTTCTGGAGTTGCCGCGCCGGTTAGCAATCTGATCGGCCAGCTCGGCGATCCTGACCGGCATGTCGGTTGGGCCGCACGTCGCGCGATCGAACGACTGCCGCGCGACCAATGGCAAACCGGCGTGCTCGAAGCGATCATTCCTCGCGCTTTCAGTCGGGGTGCCGTCGCGCTACTCGTCCTCGATCCCGATCGAACGACCGTCGACGCTATTCTCAAGCAAGCGCGCCTCCGGCTCGATACCGAGCTGGCGAACGACGATCGACTCGATCTCTATCGTGTCGTGCAACTGGCATTGCATCGCGGCGACGTGCCCGTTGCCGACGTTTCGTTCTTGTTTGCACCACTCTCAAAACGGTTTCCCGAAAAAGACACGCTGCTGAATCGCGAACTATTTCGTTTGCTGGCCCATCTGCAGGATCCCACACTCTCGGGTCGGCTGATCGAGCAACTCGACAGTGCCGATGTCGATGAAATGGAAAAGCGGCACCTGGCATTTTGGGGGCGATTTTTGTATGCCGGCTGGACGCCCGGCGGGCGTGATCGGCTGCTCGAATTTTATGCTGCACAGCAAAAAATCGACGGACAAGGCAACAGTTTCAAAGGTTACTTTGCCAATGTGGCGCGAGATGTGATGAAGTCGTTGCCCCCGGCCGAGCAATTGGCGCGCATTGCCAACGGTGCCAAGAATCCGGGCCAGGTGATTGCCTTGGTTCGCGCGCTGGCATCGTCGAAAGAACCGCTGTCGAGTGACCAGATCGACGGCCTCGAAAAGCTCGATCGGAATTTAGCCGGATTGAAAGAGGCCCCCGCTCGTGAGCTGTCGCGCGAGGTGCTGCTGGCGTTGGGCCGCAGCGGCGATGCGCGTTCGCTGAAGTATCTTCACGAGTTGTTCGAATCGTCGCCCGAGCGCAGGCAGGATGTTGCGCTCGGCATCGCGCAGTTTGCCAACGGCAAGGAGCGCCGGGCGGCGGATCGCGATCTGCTGGTCCGCTCGCTCACGGTTGTCGATGGGGACACCGCTCGACAAGTCTTGCAGGTGCTCGCCAAGTTCGAGCCGAAAGATTTCACTCCGCAATCGCAACGGCAGGTGTTGATGCTCGGCCTGAAACCGAAAGGCCCCAATAAAGAAGCCGTGGCACTCATGCAAAAATGGACCGGCAAAAACCTGACCAATGCTAACGACAAAACTGAAGCGGCACTGGCCGCTTGGACCAAATGGTTTGTCGACACCTATCCCGATCAACCGGAACCGAAACTTCCGGCCGACACCCAAAAAACCAAATGGACCATGGCGCAGCTTCTGGCACATCTCGACGGCGATCAGGCGAAGCCGGCCGATGTCCAGCGCGGCCGCGTGGTGTTCGAAAAAGGGCAGTGTCTGAAATGCCACCGCTTTGGCGCAGAGGGCGAAGGGATCGGCCCTGATCTGAGCAACGTCAGTCGCCGTTTTCAACGTAAGGAGATCGTCGAGTCGGTACTCTATCCTTCGCACGTGATCTCGGATCAATTTGCAGCCAAATCGGTGCTGACTAACGACGGTCGACAAGTGGTCGGAATTGTTGCCCCCACGCCCGACGGCGTCGTAGTACTGCAATCTACCGGCGAAAAGCTCAACATCGCCAAAGCCGACATCGACGAGATCGTCGCCAGCAAAGTGTCGGCCATGCCCGATGGACTGTTCGACACTTTAACGCTGGAAGAAATCGCCGATCTGTTTGCGTTTATGAATACCGCGCCGAAGTAGCAGAGATTAGGAGTTGGGAGTCAGGGATTAGGGGTCGGGGAAGAGAAAACGTGGGTCAAGCTCTAGAAAATAAATCGGCTGCTTAGCGGTGCGGCCAACGGCCCACCCGTCACGTTTCTGACTTCGAACCATTTGGTGATTACTTTCAATCGTTTAAGAGGATTTACGACTATGCCGCGAAGTTGTCATCAAATGCTGGTCATATGCGCCGCGCAGATCTTCATTGCCGCCGCCGTGCCGGCTCCCGCACCTGCCGAGGAAAACCCCGCTTCGGCCGTGACGGACTCCAAGCATCCCCAAAGCACTATCGAGCTGTTCAACGGCCGCGATCTGACCGGCTGGGTGCCGGAAGGGACCAAAGAGTTCAAGGATGCCTCCGGCAAAACGGTCCCGGTTTGGAGTGTGCAAGACGGCTTATTGAATTGCCGGGGCAACGGCTTCGGCTTCTTGCGCTATGACCGCGAATTCTGCGACTTCGCGTTGCACATCGAGTATCGCATGTCGAAGGGCTGCAACAGCGGCATCGGCATTCGACACAAAAAGTTCGTGAAATCCGAAGATCGTCCCTCGTACACCGGCTACGAAATTCAGATCCTCGACGACGGCGGCAAACAGCCCAGCGCCGGCTCCACGGCCTCGCTGTATCGTCACGTCGCGCCGAAGTCGATTCCTGCCAAGGCTGCCGGCGAGTGGAACACGATCGAGATCGAATGCGTCGGCCCGCGGATCAAGATCACGCTCAACGGCGAACTGATTCAGGACGTCGACCAGACCACGGTCAAAGCGATCGCCGAAAAACCGTTGTGCGGATACATCTCGGTGCAAAACCACGGCAAAGGCATCGACTTTCGCAACTTGCGCATCAAGGATCTGCAAGCCAAGCAGGAATAACCACAGAAAATTAACCACAGAGTCACGGAGGACACAGAGGAAGACAAAATTCATTTATATCGTCCCGAAAGTCACCAGGTTGGAGCTTAATCGCGGCGTCCCATGCGACCGATGGTCACAGCGTTTCAGAAAGACTTACACGCCGATTTTCATTCTCCATTCCCTATTCCCATTTCCCCCCTTTCTTCTCGGTGTCCTCTGTGACTCGGTGGTGCAACCTTTCTGCCTACTCAAGCTGATCTAACTCACTCGGCGGTTTATAGAACTTCGCCAGATCGATTCCTCCGCGTTGCTCCTCTTCGATCAGTTTCAATCGTGCTTCGAGCCGTTCGATCTTGCGCATCAATTGCGGGATGACCTGCACCGTTTCGACAATCACCTCGCTGCGCGGCACCGTGGGATAACCAAGCTGCCGGTGCAGCGCGGCAAATAACAGCAGCGGATCTTTCCTCCGGTTGGCCCAAGCGATGCGCCCTTCTTTGTCGCCGAACAAAATCGGCTTGTCCAACGGTTCGGCTTCAGGGTTGTTCCGCAGTCGATCTTTGACGAACTGCCCGCTGCGGACGTAAATCAGATCGGCAAAATCGACGATGCCGACCTGCCTCCGCACAGTAATAATCCATTCGCGCCAACCCTCGTCGAACACCGGATCGCCGGCGATCGCCGCCAATCCCTTTTCATATCCCAACCGATTGCGGCACAAGCACTCGAACTGGTAGACGAAAATCCCTTGCGGAGTCGGTTGCTCGGCCCGATACAATGCCTCACGTTCCAAAATCTTTAGCGCCACGCCCAGATCGAAACGCCCGCGTTCGTTTTCGGCCTCGGCAATCACAAACGTTTGAAAGGCCGTAAAGTAATGCGGCAGCTTGGCCATCGCCGTCGAGAACACCCCCATCAACTTCAACTCGCTGACCAAAAAATCGATCGCCAAGGGCAACTTGGTGGTCGAGAGAATCTCTTCCCGAACCAGCGCCAACAGCTCTTGCGTGGCCATTTGGCGGCTCATGCGCTCGCCCAGGGCGCGAAACAAGTGCGCTTGTTCGATATACTCTTCTCGATCGAGCATGGGAAAAGTCTTCTCACCAAGGCGCTAAGGAACAGGGCCGCAGCATCATGAGTGGTGACAATCGACGGCTACCCTATAATAAACGTACCGTCCAAAAATGAACATTGCACGGCGGCAAAGTCGAATCCAATGCGGCGGTTCTTCACGCCGTCGTCCATCCTCGAGCTTTTCGGAACTCCATTCGCATGTCCCAACAATTTTCGACCATCGACCAATCCATCGCCGCAATTCGCCGCGGCGAGGTGATCATCGTAGTCGACGCCGAAGACCGTGAGAACGAGGGCGACTTTGTCTGCGCCGCCGAAAAGGTTACGCCCGAGATCGTCAACTTCATGCTCAATCACGGCCGCGGACAAGTCTGCGTGCCGATTCTGCCCGAGGTCTGCGAACGCCTCAAGCTGCCGCTGATGGTCGAATCGAACACCGCGCCGTTGCAGACCTGCTTCACCGTGCCGGTCGACCATCGCACCGCCAAGACCGGCATCACCGCGCAAGAACGGGCCCAGACGATCTTGGCCATCGTCGACGCCAACAGTAAACCGACCGACTTCGTCCGCCCCGGCCACATGTTCCCGTTGATGGCCAAAGAAGGCGGCGTGCTGCGTCGCGCCGGACATACCGAAGCGGCCGTCGATCTGGCGCGGCTGGCCGAACTGTCGCCGGCCGGTGTGCTGTGCGAAATCCTGGGTGCCGACGGCAACCGCGCCACGCGCGACGAGCTGTACGAGTTGGCCCGCGTCCACCGCATGCCGATCATGTCGATCGAAGAGTTGATCCGCTATCGTCGCCAGCGAGAAAAACTGGTCTATCGCATTGCTGAAGCACAACTGCCGACGCAGCATGGCCATTTTCAAGTCGTTGCCTACGGCGTGAAATACGAAAGCCAGCAGCCCATTGTGTTGGTGATGGGCGATCTGACCGCTACGCCCGCGCCGCTGGTGCGGCTGCATTCGTCGTGCTTTACCGGCGACCTGCTCGATTCGTTGCGCTGCGATTGCGGGGATCAACTGCATATGGCGCTCGACATGATCGGGCGTGAAGGGTGCGGCGTGTTGGTCTATCTGCCGCAAGAGGGGCGCGGCATCGGGCTGATCGAAAAAATCAAAGCGTATGCGCTGCAAGATCAAGGACTCGACACGGTCGAAGCGAACCTGGCCCTGGGCTATAAGGCCGACTCGCGCGATTACGGCGTCGGCATTCAACTGCTCAAGGATCTGGGTCTGACCAAGGTCCGGCTATTGACCAACAATCCCAAAAAGACCGATGCGTTCATTTACGGCGGTTTCGATTTGGAAGTCGTCGATCAGGTGCCGATCCTCTCACCCGTGCATCAGCACAACGCCAAGTACTTAGCCACCAAGCGCGATA
>JAYTAU010000067.1:0-2129 GCA_043737375.1 Planctomycetia bacterium | reverse complement strand
AGATTTCCAATTGGTGAGTAAAGATCGTTGCCTCTGCCGCCAGTTTACCACGCCGCAGTAATTCCGCTTCCAACTCTCGCAAATTTCGACAGTCGAATTTTTGCATGAGCTTCGTCTTAAGCAAGCATTCGATCGAATAGCCCGCAAGGTACATCGCGCCTCGGCAACGGACGGAATTGAGCAAAACGCGGGCATCCTCCATACGGTGTTTGCCTGCCTTTGCCTGATCACTCACACCGTTGAACGAGTCACGCATCATTTAATGGCTATCCCCAGATCAATCGTAGCACCCAGAGTCGCCACTTGACTCTCCAGCCCGTCCAACTCTGCAACCAACTCATCACCAAAATAGTAACGCAAATCTTCGCGCGCGCCGCGGTATGCGGTCGGTCCTTGGCCGCCGCAGATCAGCGTGCCGTCGACGACTTCGTTCGACGCTCGCAGCAAGCCGCCGTCAAACGTGACCGGAAACAAAATGCTCACCATCGGCTTGATTTCGTGAACATCGATGTTGTTCTCGAGGCAGTACGCATGAATTCGGCAGCCGCGGCCTGTGCGATTGAGGAACACGCAACGACCATCAACGACGCGCGTGCGGGTGTGTCGGCCGCCTGGAAATTCAGCGTCGTCTTGAAATTCGCCGGTGAACCATTGTTCGCGCGGCACGCCGAGATATTGCTCCAACGCATCGGCATGCGCATCGATTCGCTGCAGATTTTCGACGTCGACATCGACGCCGTATTGGCAGCAAACATCGTGGCAGAAGTTGCAGCCCATGCAGTCGAGATAGTACCGCAACTGAAAAATCTGCGGATCAACACGATCGACCACGGGCACGCCGTATCGGCAGGTGTAAGCACGATTGAGCGAGATCATATTTTACCGCGGAGGCACGGAGAGGAATTGGGATCAGGGACTGGGGAGCACTATTCGCAGGGCACTAGGTCAGTAAACACAAGCCCACCCATTGCAATGGGTGGGATACGCGTTCTCGAACAATGTCACCTCCGTGTCTCCGCGTCTCCGTGGTAAATCATTTCGTCAGCGTCGCACGCTTATCGGCGATCAATTTCAGCAGCGCCTTTTGTGGATCGGCAAACTTCTGAATGCCCTCGTCCATTAGCGTCTGTTCCAAATGCTCGATGCTGACCTTCGCCGCGATGTCGTCCAGCACGGCCTGCGGGGGCAATTGATCGACCTGGCGCGTGAACGACTGCCCGCTCTTCTGCACGGCGTCGTTGGTGCCGGGCGGATTGGTCTCGATGTCGCTGCCGGCGAATGCGGCGACGTACTTGGTCGGCGGATCCTTAGGGTTCTTGGTCCCGGTGCTGGCGAAGATCATCTCTTGTTGGAGCGGCGTCTTTTGACTTGCCCAAAAGTCGCGGTTCTCGGCCCAAATTTGCTTGGCGTTGACGATACCGACTTGCCCTTGAGCGTCGGGAGAAAGCGTCGGTACATGTTTCTCGGTGTATTGATCGACGCGCGAGACGAAGATGCTGTACACGCTCTTAAATGTTGTCAGATCGGCGCGTCGCTGCGCCCCGCGCCAAATCGCCTCGCGCGCGGCGCGGTATTGCCTTGGGCTAAAGATCAGGGTGACGTTCAAAGTTACTCCAGCCGCGCATAGTTCTTCCAGCGCGCCGATGCCCCCTTCGGTCGCCGGTACTTTGATCATGCGGTTTTTGTGTCCGCCGGACCAGTGCTTGCCCAGTTCGATATAGCGGCGCGAGCGTCCGGCCACGGGAATGTTTGCCTGCGGGTCTTCCAGCAGCGGGTCGAGTTCGAAGCTGACATAGCCGTCGTTGCCGCGGGTTGCGTCCCAAACGGGGCGAAAGACATCTTGCGCCGCGCGAACCAGTTCATCGGTCAACTTCCACGCTAGCGCGCTGTCATCGTGCCCTTCGCCCAGTAGTTGCTCGATCCGCTTGTCGAACCGGCCGGTCTTGATCAGATCGGACACGATGACCGGGTTCGAAGTGGCACCGGTCGCGCCCAGGGCACGGTTGGTCCGTACCAGATCGGGGTCGATCGAGTCGAGCCAAAGCTTGGTGCCGGTTGCAATGAGAGATTCGAGCGGAGTGGACATGAGCAGGGACCCGTGCAAAAAGCTGAGGACGCAAGTGTAAGAC
>JAYTAU010000066.1:0-2130 GCA_043737375.1 Planctomycetia bacterium | reverse complement strand
ACTTGGTCGCGGCCGGGAATCAATAGTCGTCCGGCCAGCGATACCGCGGCAAAACTGGATTCACTGCCGTCGATGCCGATGAGAACTTTCATGCGTTGTGTCCGGGGTCAAGTGTTCAGTGGCAAGTTTTCAGTTTTCAGTTTTTAGTTTTCAGGAATGTCAGTTGTCAGTTGCGAACAAAACCGCGTCCGGATCATTCGTTTCTCATCTCACGCTTTTCAATCCCCACTCCCCATCCCTCGTCCCTCGCTGCTCGTCTCTCACTCCAGCCCCACTTTGTACGGTTCGCCGGCGATTTCGCGCACATACCGCGGAACGGCGTAACCCGGCAGCAACAATCGTAGTTGTTCCATAATTTTCAGACCCTCGCTGACGGGCACCTCGAAATATGCCGCGCCACGCACTCGATCGAGCTGATGTAAATAATACGGCATGACGCCCAAATCAACGAGTCGCTCCGACAACTCGGCAAGGATTTCCACACGGTCGTTGATTCCTCGCAGCAGCACGGCCTGATTGAGCACCGGAATGCCCGCGCGCACGATGCGCTGGACCGCGTCGGCGGCGTCGCCTTGCAGTTCGGCCGGGTGGTTGACGTGTACGACCATCACCGGCGCGAGCCGCGTCGATGACAGCCAAGCGAGCAGTGCCGGCGTGACCCGTTCGGGAATCATGATCGGCAGGCGAGTATGTACGCGTATCCGGCGGACCTGCGGGATGGCGGCGATCTGTTGGGCCAGTTCGGCCAGTGTACTATCGACCAGCGTCAAAGGGTCGCCGCCGCTGAGGATGACTTCGTGAATGCTGTGGTCGGCCGCAATCGCACGCAGAGCCGGTTGCCAGGCCTCGATGGAGCGGGGTGTAACCGCGTACGGAAAGTGCCGGCGGAAACAGTATCGGCAATGGACGGCGCAAGCCCCAGTTGTTACCATCAAAACGCGGCCGGCGTACTTATGCAGCAGGCCGGGCAACAGGCCTGCCGCTGAGTCGCCGACGGGGTCGGACGAAAAATCCGCACGGTCTTCCAGCTCGGTCGGGCACGGTAACACTTGCAGCAATAGCGGATCGTGCCGATTCCCTGTTTGCATCCGGCTGACGTAACTCAGCGGAGCAAACAGCGGAAAATCGGCATGAGCCGACCGGCCGTCGACGGCGAGATCGTCGGGCAGGCCCAACATTCGGCATAGCTCGGCGGGATCGCGAATCGCGTCCTTCATGGCTTGCTGCCAGGTGGTAGAATGGTCGGCAACTGCCGATCGCTCGGACAACGGGGAAGCAAAGGTGAACGGGGGAAATGTGACTGACAAACGACGACTTTCTTCGAAGCGTTGGACGCTATGACACCAAGCGGTCGGATTGGCCAAGGCTTGCGAAATACAAGATTGCCGGAAGCGGAACCATTGACAGCATAACTGTTTCAAAACCTAAATCGAAGTAGGAAACCAACGTGGGTAGTTACAACACCAGCCAGTTCAAGAAGGGCTTGAAGATCCAGATCGACGGCGACCCTTATCTGATGGTCGAGTGCAACTTCGTGAAGCCCGGCAAGGGGCAGGCGCTGTACAAGTGCCGCATGAAGAACCTGATTCGCAACACGATGCTCGACCGCACCTACAAAAGCGGCGACTCGCTGGACGAAGCCGATGTGACCGAGATCGAAGCTCAATTCTTGTATCGCCAGGGCGAGCAGTTCGTATTTATGGACAATGTCAGCTTCGAACAATACGAGCTGACCAAAGACCAGGTCGGCGATACCTGGAAATGGATCAAAGAGGGAACGCCCTGCTCGATGATCTTGTTCGACAACAATCCGATCAGTGTCGAAGCGCCGTATCACATGGTCCTGAAGATCGAATACTGCGAGCCGGCCGCGCGCGGCAATACCGCAAACAACCTGACCAAGCCGGTCAAACTGGAAACCGGCGCCGAAGTCATCTGCCCCGCGTTTGTCGAAATCGGCGAGTTTATCCGGGTCGACACCCGCACGGGAGATTACATCGAACGGGCCAAGGCCCCGGCGTGAGTGGCAAGTGCGAAGCGACACGAATGCGGAGTTTGAAGTGTGGAGTATTCCGAGTCGGGGCTGCACTAAGATTGCGGTCCTGTAAGGCCGCGACCATTGGTCGCGTT
>JAYTAU010000065.1:0-13110 GCA_043737375.1 Planctomycetia bacterium | reverse complement strand
ACGTATCCTAACCCGAAGCGTCAGCGAGGACTTGTCGACAATTTGCAGTCATTCCTCGCTGACGCTTCGGGTTAGGATAGGGCTTCTAAGACCCTTCTCCGTTATCTCTGTTCCCTCCTGTTCCACTGCATTCGTTAGTCGCTAATTTACGGAATGAATTCCGTTTGACGTATGAAGGTCTTCGCCAAAACCGAGTACGCCTGTATCGCCGTGCTCGAACTTGCGCAAACCTTCGACACCGACGAGCCGGTTCGCATTCGCGACATTGCCGATCGACACGGAATTCCGTCGCGATTCTTGGTGCAGATTCTGCTGCAACTTAAAGGCGCCGGATTGGTCGCCAGCACGCGCGGTGCATCGGGCGGATATCAACTCGTCCGCTCGCCCGACGATATTACCTTGGGCGAGGTGATGACGGTCATCGAAGGACAAGAGCTATTGTCCACGGCCACGACCGGCAATTCCCCCATCTCGCGAGTATTGATGGGCGCGTGGCGCGCGGTGGCCGCCAAGGAGCACGAGATGCTGCAATCGATCACGTTCGCCGAACTGGTCGAGCGCTCGCAGGGCGAGACCGAACAGATGTATTACATCTGAGTGGCGAGCAGCGAGGGGTGTGCAGTGAGTCGCAAGCCCACGGATTACAAACCGTGGGATCACGCGATGAAACACGTGGCGGTTCATTGCCACGAAATCCCACCCATTGCAATGGGTGGGATCCGCGTTGCGATTCATGACGCGTCGAATCTCAAATTCGCGCACGACAACCATCCCGTTTCGCTCGCCCTCACCGGCTCGTGTACTCGCCACATCTCCCGAAGGGAGAGGGGTTCAAGCAAATCGTCGTCTTGCAAATTCTCTCCTTATCTCGCTGCTCACCGCTCGCTGCTCATCCCTTCCTCGGCGCAATCGCTCCATCCCTCACAATCGCGCGGTGAAAAAAGTCACCGCGTTTACTTTCTGCCGCACCGGCACGTATTCCTGTGAGCTATGTTTTTTGTGGGTGATGCCTTGGGGGCAGGGCATCTCACGTCTTCGCAATCTCAGTCAACAGCGATTGAGATTGCAAGAACATCGGAATTGCCAATTCAACCTGGTTCCGCTGGCGTGACTGACCAACGACTCACAACTTACCGACGGGCTAAGCACGATGCCTCCTGCCAAACCAGCTCCGCTGCCGACGCGACCCGGCGAAAAACAAGGGACCGATTTCGAGACTCTGAAACGGCGCATTCACACCAAGCTGGTCGATAAGCTCGACCTGAGCCGCGTCAGTGAACTCGAAGGGGACACGCTGCGCCGCGAAATTCGGCTCGTCGTCGAACACCTTTGCGACACCGAAGACACACTGCTCAACCGCGGCGAACGCGAACGCTTGGTCGAAGAAGTTCTCGACGAAACCTTCGGCTTGGGGCCGCTGGAGTTTTTGCTCAAAGACCCGACGATCAGCGATATCATGATCAACGGTCCCAAAAATGTGTATGTCGAACGTCGCGGCAAGATGGAGCGCACCACGGTGCAGTTCCGCGATAACGCACATCTCATGCAAATCATCGACCGTATCGTGTCCAAGGTCGGACGCCGCGTCGACGAAGTCTGCCCGATGGTCGATGCTCGCTTGCAAGACGGCTCGCGTGTGAACGCCATCATTCCGCCGCTGGCCTTGGACGGCGCCGCGGTCTCGATTCGTCGATTCGGCAGCAACCCGCTGAAGCTCGAAGATCTGTTGAATTACAAAGCCTTTACGCCGGAAATGGTGATGCTGCTCGAGGGCTGCATCAAGGCCCGCTTGAACATCATCATCTCGGGTGGTACCGGCTCGGGCAAGACGACGCTGCTCAATACGTTATCCAGCTTCATTCAACACACCGATCGTATCGTTACGATCGAAGACGCGGCCGAACTTCAGCTTCAGCAAGAGCACATCGTGCGCTTGGAAACGCGCCCGCCGAATATTGAAGGCAAGGGCGCAATCACGGCCACGGACTTAGTTAAAAATGCCCTGCGCATGCGGCCCGAACGCGTGATCATCGGCGAGTGTCGCGGTGCCGAGACGCTGGACATGTTGCAGGCCATGAACACCGGTCACGCCGGTTCGATGACCACGCTGCATGCCAATACGCCGCGCGACGCCGTGGCGCGTATCGAAACCATGATCACCATGTCGGGCTTCGACTTGCCGCTCAAAGCCATGCGGCAACAGATCGCTAGCGCCGTCGACGTGATTATTCAGGTTAATCGTCTGCAAGGCGGACCGCGCAAAATTACGCACATCACCGAAGTGGTTGGCATGGAGCAAGACACGATCGTCATGCAAGACATTTATCACTACCAAAAAGAAGGTATCAACGAACAAGGCCGTGCAATTGGGCGCTTCGAAGCGACCGGCGTGCGACCGACGTTTATGGAACGACTAGAGCAGGCCGGCGTGCGTTTGCCGGCCAGCGCGTTCCGTCAACGCGTGATGCTAGTGGATTGAAATATGGATATCAGGGGTCCGCGGGGAAAAAACTCGGGATCAGGGATCGGGGGCAGGGGTTAGAACAGCGATTTTCATAGACCATGTTTAGTTCATGGAGCCGCGTTTGCGGTTTAGCTTGCGTCATCTCACGCTTTCCGATTTTGAAGCTGATTTAACACCGAAACTTTAAAACGCTATCGATCATGATGTCCCTCTTAATACCTATCGCGGCATTCATCGGCGTGGCGGCGCTGGTCGGCGGCATTGCCTTATTAGTACGCGGACGCGGCGAGGAAGTCGTCGAAAACCGCTTGGCGATGCTCACCGGCTCGAAAGTGGCGGGCAAAGACAGCCTGCTCAATCAAGGCGTGCTTTCGGCTCCGCTCGAAGGCACCCAGGGCCTTCTGGCCGAGTACTTCTCCAAATTCAAAAATCTAACGCTGCTGTTCGAACAGGCAGATACTTCGCTCACGGCGAGTAAGTTCTTCGCAATTTCGGGTGGCTTCGGCGTGGCCGGTTGTATTGTCTCGGGCTTTGCCGGCGTGACGGCGACGTTGGTGCCGGTGCTGGGAATCTTGATTGCCGGGTTGCCCTTGATGTGGCTGATCATGCGTCGTCGTCGACGACTGCGTAAGTTCGCCAAGCAATTGCCTGACGCGTTGGAACTGATCGCCAGGGCGCTGCGTGCCGGTCATAGCTTGCAATCGGGTTTTCATCTGGTTTCGGAAGAGATGCAAGATCCGATCGGCACCGAGTTTCATCGAGCATTCGAGGAACAGAACCTCGGTATTCCGATGGATGAAGCCTTGAACAACATGTGCGAACGGGTGCCGAACTTGGATCTGCGGTTCTTCGTCACCTCGATCATTTTGCAGCGACAAACGGGTGGCGACTTGGCCGAAATTCTCGACAAGATCGGCGAACTGATTCGCGAACGCTTCAAGATTTACGGCCAGGTGCAAGCGCTCACCGGCGAAGGCCGACTGTCGGGCATCGTGTTGCTCGCCTTGCCTCCCGCGTTGTTTTTGGCCGTTTATCGCCTGAACCCCGACTATGTGATGGTGCTGTTCACCGACCCGATGGGCAAGCAAATGCTCGCCGGCGGAGTTGTCATGCAGATACTGGGAGCGTTGGTCATTCGCAAAATCGTCAACATTAGGGTCTGATGCCGTGATTCTCGCCAGCCTGATAAATTTCGAAAAACTGATGCCGCTAGGGGTCTTCGGCCTGTTTGCCGTGGTCGCTTGGTGGATGATGAACATGATGGCCGGCCGGCCCACGCGGACCGTCGAGCGACTCGACGAGATGCGCAACCCCACGCGCAAACGCGACGACAAGGGGAAGAAGGTCGAAACCGGCATGTCTAAAATGTTCGCCTCGGCCACGCCCGCGTTTGCCAAGCCGTTGCAGCCCAAGAGCGAGTTGGAACAAAGCAAGCTGAAACTCCGATTGGCGATCGCCGGTTTTCGCGGCGAATCGGCCGTCAGCGTGTTTTTGAGTCTCAAGTTCATCGGGCTGATTTTGGGTTTGTTTTTCTGCGGCGGGCCGATGCTCATTTTCAGCGGTGCCACGCAAACCACGTTGGTGTGGGTCGTCTCGGCAGCGGGTTTCATGTTTTACTTGCCTGATCTCGTGGTCTGGTTGATTTCTAAAAGTCGCAAAGATCAGATCTTTTTTACGCTACCCGATGCATTGGACTTGTTGGTGGTGTGCGTCGAAGCCGGCTTGGGTCTCGACCAGGCCATGCGCAAAGTCAGCGAAGAACTGAAGCGTTCGGCCAAGGTAATTTGCGAAGAATTTCAACTTTGCAATTTCCAACTGCAAATGGGACGCACGCGCTGCGAGGTGTTGCACGAATTGGGCACGCGAACCGGCGTTGACGATTTGCGATCGCTGGCGGCGATCTTGATTCAGGCCGATAAATTCGGTTCCAGCGTCGCCCAAGCGTTACGCGTGCAAAGCGATTCGATGCGTACGCGGCGTCGCCAACTGGCGGAAGAAAAAGCGGCAAAAACGGCCGTAAAACTCATCTTTCCGCTGGTGATCTTCATTTTCCCCGGTATTTTCGTGGTGCTAGTCGGACCTGCCGCCATTACGATGGTCCGCGAGATGTTTCCGGCCATGGGAGCGAAGTAATTTACGAATTACAAATTACGGAGCAAATAATTTGCGCGACTGCCTGCTTTCGTAATTTGGCATTCGTAATTCGTCATTTCTCGGTCCGGTTATAACGGTCTTGCCGCTGCTAGCGGCTAACGCAATTCTGGCTGAGTGGGCAGCCTTGGCGCGCCGATACCGAATGCTGACCGAAGGAGTCGGTGCAAGCCTTTCCGTTGGCGTTTAAGGGGCGCGATCGGCGGGTTGCTGCGGCACGGAATGTTCCTCCCAGCATCAACGACTCTCTTTCGGCCAGACAGTCTTAGCGCGTAATCGTACGCGTCGGGCTGACTGCAATCACGTTGTGCTGCGTCACTCTTCCCCTGTTGACTGCGTTCCTTTTAGGAATTGGAGAAACGCTCGATGCCTCGCATTGCTTCGACGCTGATTGGTGGATTGCTCGCCCTGACCGTTGCGACTCCGGCTTCGGCCGGTCCTTGGCATAATTTCTGGGTCGATGTCGAGAGTGGTTGGCACACGAACAATCGGTGGCCGACCCCTTACACCAACATCGATCGCGGAGCGGTTCAGAGCTACATGGCCGTGGGCGTCGATCGCGGTTGGCAAAAGCAAAACCTGTTGGGCGAGCACCACTTCGAGGAAGATGGCAAGCGGCTTACGCCGGCCGGCCTGGCTCGCGTGAAAAGCATTTTGGTCTATTCGCCGCCGCAATTTCGCACCGTCTGGGTCGAACGCGGCAATACGCCCGATGCCACCGCGAAGCGCGTCGATGCCGTCCAACAGGCCGTGGTCGGGCTGACGCCCGAGGGATCGTTGGCACCGGTTTTGGCGTCGGATCTGCTGTATGAGGGCTGGTCGAGCGAGCAAGCCGATATGGTGGGCCGCAAGTACAACTCTTCGGTCCCATCGCCGCGATTGCCTTCGTCCACCGGTGCTGCGAGCGGCGGCGCTTCGCAGTAATTACGAAGGAAGAATTACGAATTACAAAAGACGAAGTAACCTCACGACGCGAGCGCTTCCTGTTCACCTTTCATAATTTGTAATTTGTCATTCGTTCAGCCCGTACAGCGCGCCCAGCTTATCGTGCAGATGTATCATTAGCGCGTCGTGCGACAAGGGCTTTCCGGTAACGCGTAGCACCAACTCGCCGGCCGTGTAGCGACGCCCCTGCGAATGGATCTTCTCGACCAACCATTCGCGGAGCGGCTGAAATTCGCCGCGACGGAACATCGCGTCTAGCCCGCCCAGCTCTTTGTCGGCACTCGCGAAGAATTGCGACGCGTACAGATTGCCCAGCGAATACGTGGCAAAGTAGCCGAACAGCCCGGCGCTCCAATGGATATCTTGCAATACGCCGTCGCTGTCGGTGGGCGGTCGCAGCCCTAGGTAATGTTGGTACTTCTCGTTCCATGCGTCGGGCAAATCGGCGACCGACAATTCCCCGTTAATCAGCGCCTGCTCCAATTCGAATCGAATGAGAATGTGCAAATTGTACGTTGCTTCGTCGGCTTCGACTCGAATCAAAGACGGCCGCACATCATTGATCGCAAAGTAGAAATCCTCGCCTGCAACATTGCTTAGTGCCGTCGGAAATGCCTGTTGAGCCGGCGCATAACAGTAATCCCAAAACGCGCGGCTCCGCCCGACTAAGTTCTCCCACAGCCGGCTTTGCGATTCGTGAATGCCCAACGAAATATACGCGCCGGTCGGCAAGCCGTATTGATCGGCTCGCAAGCCTTGCTCGTAAATGCCGTGCCCGGCTTCGTGCAAAATCCCGAAAAACGCGCCGGGGAAATGGTGTTCGTCGTACCGGGTGGTAATGCGGCAATCGTGCGGGCCCATCTCGCTGCAAAACGGATGATGCGTAATATCGAGTCGCCCGCGATTGAAATCAAAACCGATCTGCTTCGCGATCTGCTCGCCGAATTCTTTCTGTTTTGCGATCGAATAGCTACGGGCCAAGATTGAAATATCCGGCCGGCGATCGCTCTGGGCGATCGCAGCTACAAACGGCACCAGTTGCTCGCGAAGTGCCGAGAGCACCAGGCTGACATCGGCAGTGCGCGCGCCCGGCTCGTAGTTGTCGAGCAGCGCGTCGTAGCGGCATTGTTGCCAACCCAACGCGTCGGCCTCTTCACGTTTGAGCCGCACGATTTGTTCGAGAATCGGACGAAACATCGCGAAGTCGTTGTTCGCCCGCGCGGTGACCCAGGTCTGTTGCCCAAGCACCGTGGCGCGCGTCAATTCCTCGACCAGCTTTTGCGGCAGCTTGATCTTCTTTTCGTATTCGCGCCGCGTTTCACGGATGATGGTGCCCGTATCGCTGTGCCGATCCGACGACAGCGGGCCGTCGGCCAATGTCGCTAGCCATTCGCCCACTTGCGGGTCGGTGTCGCGTTGGTGCAATATGCCGGCGAGCAGCGTCATTTGCTCGGCCCGATATTCACCGGCGGCGGGCGGCATGTTGGTTCGCTCGTCCCAGCCCAACAGCGATTCGACCCCGGCGAGCAGGGCCGACTCGCGGCGATGGCAGCAAAGATTTTCGAACGCGGAATTTTCCAACGAAGTTATTGTCGAGCTAATCATGGCGGCTGATGCGTGGGATTGAGTGGCTGCGATTTAAGCCAACATAACATAGCCGCGACGGAGTCGGGCGGCACACATGAGAAAATCGTGTGCGAGAAAGTACAGAGCGGCGTCCGCTACCGAATGCCCAGGTTGCGCTCGATTTGCTGCGACTCGGACGTAATGCCGCCGAAGCCGGCGCTCTTCCAATCGACCGCCGGGGCTTTCTTTTCCAATTTGGCCGTGTCGTCGATAACAGCCGTATTCTCACTGCGAAAACGCGCGCACCCGGTCAGCAGCAACAGCGGCAATAAGGCCGCCGCTCGCCATGAACCTTTGATATTTTGCCGGTGCTGAGCCATCTTCCGCTCGGACGTACGAAGGGACGAAATTGAGTTCGGTCGGGAATGTCGCAAAAACCACAAATGGCGTCCAGAGCAATTTTCCAAAACTTATGCCAATGGCTAAGAAATTTCGCTCGCTATTGAACGGCCGAAGTTTTAACAGGAGGGAACAGAGATAACGGAGAATTTGGTTTGAGGACCCACGAACTCATTTATTTCCTCAGAAACGATCATAGAATATAAAAATCGGTTGCAGCGAACTCTGTTTCCTCCTGTTCATTCGAACCAGGTGGTTTTTCTCGTTAAGAACGGAATGAATTCCGTCCTACTAAATGCTCGACGCACTGATCATTGCTCCGCACCCCGACGATGCCGAGTTGGGCATGGCCGGTGCGATTCTCAAATTCAAAGCGGCGGGCCGTCGGGTCGGCGTATTGGACCTGACCAACGGCGAGCCCACGCCGCATGGCAGCCCCGAAATTCGCGCTGCCGAGACTGCCGCTGCTAGCAAAATTTTGGGAATCGAGTGGCGAGAAAATCTAGGCCTGCCCAATCGCAGCCTGCAGCACACGCTTGAAGCCCGCAAGCAGTTGGCCACGGTGATTCGCCGCACTCGGCCGCGGTGGCTGTTCGCGCCGTACTGGGTCGATGCCCATCCCGACCACGTGGCGGCGACCGACTTGATCGACGCGGCGCGATTTTGGGCCAAACTAAGCAAGTCTGATATGCCCGGCGAACCGCACCATCCCGAGCGAATTTTTTATTATTATTGTGTGCATTTGCGCGTCGTCGCGCAGCCGGCGTTCGTCCTCGACATCAGCGAATTCTGGGAACAAAAACGAGCGGCGATCGAATGCTATCAGAGCCAGTTCGTCGCCGGCAGATCGACTGAGCCGCCGACGATTGTCGATCGCATTCGCGACCAGGCGGCCTACTGGGGCTGGGCCATCAACCGCCGCTACGGCGAGCCGTTCGCCTGCCGCGAAGCGATCGGGCTGACCAGCTTTGAGCAATTAGTTTAAAGAGATGGTCTGCGGTCGGACTCGGACGAATTATCGCGAAATTTTCAAAGGGCGAAAAAACACGAACAAACCAGAAGAAACAAAGCGTTTTTTTGTGTTTTCGCGCTTTCGTTTTTTCGCGATCATTCAGTGAACGGAGTTTATCTCCATTCCGCAAGAGCGTTGGCAACATAACACCAAAGAGATCGTTCCTACAGAATCGCAGAACTTTAGGGAATTCTCAACGTCGCACGAACTTATACTTCGCGAAGTTGCGCGGCTGCGCGGACTCTGCTTGCTAGATTCGGGCGATTCAACCGGCCTAGCCGTTTGGTCCGAACTAAACAGCAGATTCGTTACGTTGCGCCCGAGTGAACGCCTCGCTTGGGCGGCTAGCGAAGATTATATCCCACGCCGGCATGTTGATTCTCAAACTTCGCATCGCCACGTTCGCTTTGGTCGCGCTGTCGCGGCACGATGCGCCGGCCGCACCGATTGCATCGCAACGTCCCGCCGCCGGCGCTCAGGTTCGTTTCGTACAAGCAGATCCTCCGCCGCAGCCAGTGGTTGAAATCTTGCCGCCGGTCGATGCGGCTCCGCTCCGACATTTCGCGCAACCGAACACGTTGCCCAACAATTTGCCGAACACCTTGCCAGGCGCGCAGCCCCAGGCCGGCGCGACAGCCGCCAAGATGTTCGCACTGGCCGATCTCGAAAACATGGCTCTGGGCAATCACCCTTCGCTCATGCAGTCGGCCGCGCGTGTCGAAGCTGCCCGCGGACGTTGGGTCCAAGTCGGGCTGGCACCTAATCCCGTGATTGGCTACTCGGGTGAGGAAATCGGCAACGAAAACTCCGCCGGATTGCAGAGCGGTTTCGCCTCGCAAGAGTTCGTCACCGGCGGGAAGTTGCAACTCAATCGTGCCGTGGCCGGCCGCGAAATTGCACAATTGCAGCGTCAGTTCGAAGCACAACGTTATCGCGTGATCAATGAGGTTCGGATCCAGTTTTACGAAACACTGACCGCACAGCGCACCGCAGAAATAGCCGACGAACTGTTCAAAGTCGGTGATCGGCAAGTTCGCACAACACAAGACCTGCTCAACGCCAAGGAAGTCAGCCGAGTCGACCTGCTACAGGCCGGAGTCGAAGCCGAGACCGCCCGGATCGCCCTGCACAACGCTAGGAATCGGCATGTGGCCGCGTGGCGCCGGCTGGCGGCCGCCGCCGGAATGCCGACGATGCAAATCGCTCCGCTGACCGGCGACCTGTCGGGCGATATTCCGCAACTGACATTCGACGATGCGATGGGCCGGCTGCTGGCAGAAAGCCCCGAGCTGAGTGCCGCTCGCGCGAGTGTGGAAAAGGCGCGCTGGAGCATCCGCCGCGCCGAAGCCGAAGCGGTGCCCAACATCAATTTCCGTGCGGGTGCCGGGCACGACAACGCAACCGGCGACGACTATGGTAACGTCGAAGCGTCGCTGGCCATTCCCTGGCACAACCGCAATCAAGGAGGTATTCGCGAGGCGCAAGCCAATGTGACGATTGCCCGAGCCGAGGTGAATCGACTGGAGTTGGAGTTGCACAACCGGCTAGCAGCGGCGTTCGAGCGCTATGCCAATGCGCGTTATCAGGTCGATCGCTATCAGCGGTTTATTTTGCCGCAGGCTAAAGAGTCGCTCGATTTGACCTCGAACGCCTATCGGCAGGGCGAGTATGGTTTTCTGCCGCTACTGACCGCGCAACGCACGTATTTCCAGACGAACCTGGCATTCTTAAGCGCGCTGGGCGAGCTACGTCAAAGCAGCATTTTGATCGAGGGGTTGCTGCTAAGCGACGGAACTAAGTCCGCACCCAGTGAAATCGGCGGCGGTGCGCGAATGGCCGATTAAACTGCGGTCGGGTTCTTTTCCGTAAGCCGCGATTGGTCGCTTTCTGCGAACCCATCACCGATCGAGTATTATTTGCGTCGCAATCTTACTCACCTCGAATGGCAAATATTGACAAAAAACAAGTGCCGTCGTAGTTTGTCATTGGAGGAACGATCATGGCTAATACTCTCAATCTTTCGCTGACCGACGAATTACGCGCGTTCGCCGACGAGAACTGCGGTGATGGAACGCTCTACGCCACCCCCAGCGAGTTTGTCCGCGATCTGCTGCGGCAACGGAAATTGCAGACCGAGGCGGCAAAAGTCCGCGATGCAATTGTAGAAGGCTATCAGGATGCCATCGCAGGCCGTACCGTTCCGTTTAATGGCAGCCTACGCAGTTTGCTAAAAAAGGCCGTGTGATGCTCATCGACGGCGCAAGTGACAGATCGGCAAACAATTTGGCTGAGAGGCATTCATGCCCCTCAGGACTAATTGCGTAGGACAACGTTGTGCCACTCCTCCGGAAAAGCACTGTCGCCCTCGATTAACCGGCGTCCCCTCCTCGCCGGGGCTGTGTTATGCTGTCGCAAAACACAGGCACTCTTCACCCCGCTCCAAGTTTACGTTTGGCCCACGGAGGATCCCGCATGACTGAATCACCAACCCCCTGGGTCGATGGGCTGACCATCGGGCAAGTCCTTCAACACACCGCGACAAAGTACCCAACCCACGACGCGATGGTGTTTCCGCAACTCGGGCTGCGGATGAAGTACCGGGAGTTTTTACACGAGGTCGATCGCACGGCGCGCGGGCTATTGTCGCTAGGAATTACGGCGGGCGATCATGTCGCGATTTGGGCGACCAATGTGCCGCAATGGGTACTGGTGCAATTCGCCACGGCGCGCATCGGCGCGGTGCTGGTGACCATCAATCCGGCCTATCGCCCGTTCGAGTTGCAGTATGTGTTGAAGCAGAGCAACGCAAAAATGTTGCTACTGGTCGATCGCTTCAAGAAGAGCGACTACCACGCGATGCTGGCCGAATGTTGCCCTGAATTGTGCCGGACAGAAATGGGGGAATTGAAGTCCGACCAGTTCCCAAAACTGCGTTGGGTCGTCGCGCTGAAAGGCGACACGCCCGCCGGCGCAATCTCCTGGGAGGAACTGCTGTCTCGCGGTGAATCGCTAAGTGCCGATGCCGTCGAGCTAGCGGGCCAAAATCTTCAACCGGGCGACGCCATCAACATTCAATACACCTCGGGCACGACCGGCTTTCCCAAAGCGGCCACGCTGAGCCATCGCAACTTGCTGCTCAATGTGTTTTATTCGGGCGAATGTCAGGCCTATACCGACGCCGATCGCATTTGCATACCGGTGCCGTTTTATCATTGTTTTGGGTGTGTGTTGGGCACGCTGTGCGCGGTTGTCTATGGCGCGGCGATGATCGTGCCGGCCGAGTCGTTCGAGCCGGCGGCAACCCTCGCGGCGATCGAGCAAGAGCGCGCCACGTCGTTATACGGCGTGCCGACGATGTTTATTGCGCAGTTGCACGACCCCAGTCGGCCGTCGCGAAATTTATCTTCCTTGCGAACCGGCGTCATGGCCGGCAGCCCCTGCCCGATCGAGACGATGCGCGCCGTGGTCGATCAGATGGGTTGCCGCGAGGTGACGATCGGCTATGGGCAGACCGAGGCTTCGCCCATCATCACACAAACGCGCACCGACGACCCGTTGGAACTGCGCGTGCAAACCGTCGGCCGCCCCTTGCCGGGGGTCGAAGTCAAAGTGATCGATCCGGCGACGGGCGAAGCATTGCCCGACAATGTGCAGGGCGAGCTGTGTGCCCGCGGGCATGTGGTGATGATCGGCTATTACGGCAATGCCGAGGCCACGCATGACGCGATCGATAGCGACGGCTGGCTGCACACGGGCGACTTGGCAGTGCGATTGCCCAACGGCTATTACAAGATCACCGGCCGGATCAAAGACATGGTGATTCGCGGTGGCGAGAATATCTATCCGCGCGAGATCGAAGAGTTTCTGTTTACGCATCCGGCGATCGAGCAAGCGAGTGTGGTGGGCGTGCCCGATGTGAAGTACGGCGAAGAACTATGCGCGTGGATCAAGCTGAAGCAGGGTTTTGCGGGAGTCATTTTACCCGCCGGCGAAATCACCTTAGCCCCCGGTGAACACGCAAGCGGGCAGCCTGCCTTAGCCCCCGGCTTTGCCGGGGGATCATCCTCGAGCGACGATCACACCATCACCGACCAGCAAATTCGCGACTATTGCCGCGGCAAACTGGCGCATTTCAAGGTGCCGAAGTACATTCGCTTTGTCGATGCCTATCCGCAAACGGTGACCGGCAAGATTCAGAAGTTCAAAATCCGCGAACTGATGTGCGAGCAGTTGGGGTTGAAAGAACAGGTCACCGCGTGAGGGAAGGGGCTAGAGGCTGGGGACTTGAGGCTTGGGATTGCAAGTGAGCGTGCGGGCACATAGCGTGTGATCCGAAACTTTAAGACGATCGGCAACTGGATTGCGTATTCAGTGTGTTTACGCACCCCATTCACTGTTTATGAACGTAGACTATTGGGCGTAGTCTTTCTCGTTCAACACATAGGCCTTATTCGGGGCCAGTACATCGCACTTGGAGCTAGCACCATTCGTGGTCATTAACTGCTGATAAACCTGGTAGTCGATATCTTCGCGTAAGAAGCTCGTATGACCGTCGCAGTAGGCAACCACCACG
>JAYTAU010000064.1:0-2143 GCA_043737375.1 Planctomycetia bacterium | reverse complement strand
CTAAATGAAGTAGTACGTTTTCCTCAGGATACCCAGCATGCCCACTCAGGGCAGTGGGCATGGCACCCAGCGATCAATTGACTCGCATTGGTTCCGGCTCCGCTGGACCGTGTATATTGAATTACATTAACCCCAGTTCGACCAGCTTCTCCCGGCATTCATCCCGTTCGCGCGAGCGGCTTAGTTCGGCCCAGCTTGCGTCTTGCACGGCCAGAAAATCGTCGTCGCCGGCGCGCTTGCCGCCACTTGCCGCCATCCGTTCGACGAGCCGGCGAATCACATCCGTCTCCAGCCGGGTCAGGTGCATCGCGCCGGTACGAAAATCGACAAACGCTTCCCAGACCAGCGGGAACAGAGGTCGCACAATCTCTTCGCCGATGGCCGTGGCGAACATCCGAATCTCGTACTGGGCATGGCCGTCCATGCGCAGCGCCAGAAAATTCAATAAGTTGTGCAGATCGATCTTCCAGTACGCTTCGGTATAGGTCGACAGCGGCAAATCCTTGCGGGCCTGTTCGCGAGCCACGCCCAACTCGATCCGCGTCTCGTACAGCTTGCGGGCCATCGCTTGAAACTCGGCCTCGCTTTGCGAAAGTTTTTCGCCAATGGACGCAGCCAGCGGTTCGCCGCTTCCTTGCCGGTTGCTCGCCGCCTGGGTGCGCCACTCGTGCGGCAACGTGTTTTGCGTGGCATCGATGGCCAGCGAATAGCGCGTGCTATATTCGTTGACGTTGGCCGTGCGATGGCGAATCCATTGCCGCCAACAATCCATCGGCGAGCGAATCAGGAATTTCACTTCGGCCATCTCGAACGGAGTGGTGTGTCGGTGCCGCAGTAGATAGCGAATCAGCGCGCGATCGTCGGAAACTTTACGCGTTCCCTCGCCGTAGCTGACCCGGGCGGCTTGGACCACGGCTTGGTCGTCGCCCATGCAATCGACCAGGCAGACAAAACCATCGTTGAGCACTGGAAACTTCTTCCAGCGCAATTCACCAATTTGCGAAGCGTTGGTAGACATCCGGAAGCATCGTCCTGCGGTTTCAAATGTACTTTCGTCAATCGACGCATTGTACAAGGCGAACGAGCAGTACGAAATCGGAAATGGGAGAACGGAAACCGGAAATGAGAAGTGCGGAGTGAGCGGCGCTCGGCGGTGCAGTCGTCGAGCTACTTTGCCGTACTACAAACGTTGACTTTTTGCGCACGTTGCGATGATTTCCGAAGCCGGGAGCCATGCCCACGGCTTTGCGTGGGCATGAAAATAGTCGATGAGATATCGCAATCGGTTGGTCAACGGCAACGCAACTAAATGAAGTAGTACGTTTTCCTCAGGATACCCAGCATGCCCCCTCAGGGCAGTGGGCAAGGCACCCAGCGATCAATTGACTCGCATTGGTTCCGGCAACGCTGGACCGTGTTATGCTGACGCAAAAACGACAGGTATCCTTCGTACGCGGCAGTCCCGGAGCGTTGTGGATCGACCGACATCAGAAATTAACGATTCGCCCGCCCGCGTTCCGCGTCCGCTGCCCGCCATGTTGCGAGCACTTCGCCATCGCAACTTTCGACTATTCTTCAGCGGGCAGTTCGTCTCGCTGATCGGCACTTGGATGCAGTCGGTCGCGCAGGCCTGGCTGGTGTATCGCCTGACCGATTCGGCCGCGCTGTTGGGGGCCGTCGGTTTTGCGTCGCAATTTCCGGTATTTTTGCTGGCACCCTTCGGCGGTGCCCTGGCCGATCGGTTGAATCGCTACCGAATCATTCTGGCGACGCAAACCATCGCCATGCTGTTGGCATTTACCTTGGCCGCATTGACACTCTCGGGCAGCATCGAAGTTTGGCACGTGTTTGTGTTGGCCGGTTGTCTGGGTGCCGTCAATGCATTCGATATTCCGGCGAGGCAATCGTTCATCATTCAGATGGTCGGTCGCGACGACATGATCAATGCCATCGCGCTGAATAGTTCGATGTTCAACGGCGCGCGGATCGTCGGCCCGGCGGTGGCCGGAGTGCTGGTGGCGCTGGTGGGAGAAGGCTGGTGCTTTCTGTTCAATGCGACGAGTTACCTCGCGGTGCTGGCTTGCTTATTGCGAATGCGACTGGCAACCTGGCAGCCGCGCCCCGCCACCGGCTCGCCGCTGAT
>JAYTAU010000063.1:0-2143 GCA_043737375.1 Planctomycetia bacterium | reverse complement strand
TTTCACGTCGGCAGTTATGGCGGTTACTCCAAGTTATAAATCAAGTTTCTATTTTCAAAGCGAAACGAGCCGCATCATGGGACAGGTCACTTTTGGAGCACCGCGAGAAGTTGTGCTGTGGCTCAGTCGTACCTTGAACATTCGAACATTCGTCGAGACGGGTACGAATCGAGCCGAGACGGCGGTCTGGGCCGCCGACCACTTCGATTCGGTGGTGACTGTTGAAGGCTATAAGCCGCTTTACGAACAGGCGGTAAACGATCATGGACATCGAACGAATATCCAATTCATACACGGAGACAGCCGAGAACATATCGAGTCGGTGACACAATCGCTGCTAGAACCGGCGATCTTTTGGCTCGATGCTCACTGGTGTGGAGAACATACGTTTGGCAGGTCGGACGAATGCCCGGTGATCGGTGAACTCGAGGCCCTCAACACGAGTTCGGTTCCTCACATTATCTTGATTGATGATGCCAGGCTATTTATTGCTCCGCCGCCTGCGCCTCATCAAGCCGATCATTGGCCGAACATCGCTACGCTCTGTGATTTACTAACTTCGCCGAGCCGTCGTCGCTATGTGGCCATACATGCCGATGTAATCGTTGCGGTTCCTGAATCCGCCCGGGTGCAACTGATCGACTTTATCCGATCTCAAGTGGCGATGAAGCAGGAACCGTTGCCGCAGGTCACCGAACCGCACGCGCTTGTCGAGCTGCCGCTGCAATCGCACAAAATCAAGCAGCCGGTCTTTTACAAAATCAAACGAGAAATCAAACGGCTTCTGATCAAGCCCTAGAACCCCTCACACCACGTCGCACGTTCGTGTGCCAGTGTTCTGCGGGCTGTCAGGTGTTGATGAAATGCCCTGCGAAACATTTCGGTGTGAAGGGGAATGCCGAAATGACGCCGGAAGCGGCGACAAACGCCCGATCGAAGTTCAATCCAGTTCACAAACAATCACTTTGCGTGCGCTAGCATGAATGCTTGGCTCACGCGTCGAGTTCTGGTGGAAAGGAATCCGCCCAATGGGTTGGCCAATCAAGCTCGACAGGCTGCTGCTCGGCAAGTTGCCGATCGGCAGTTTGCTGCATGTCCGACTGCCGCGCCGCGGGTTGGTATTGAGCGGGCTGATACTATCGTTAGTCGCCGGCTGCCAAACTCCGCAACAACCTTTCGACCCGTTCATGGCCGGACGGACCACGATTCCGCCGCCAGGCACCGCAGTCCCATCGGGTGCCGCCCCTTATTACAGCGGCGGCCCACCGACCGTCGTCATGCCCGGGCAACCGAACGTTGTCCCCAGTCCCGGCTTTTCAACGCCAGGCGCGGCCATTGCCGCGCCTCCGGCCAATCTGCCGGTGCCGCCGCCGACCTCAGGTTTATTGCCACGCGGCGTTTCCCTTCCACAGAGCTCATTGCCGACACCCGGCAGCACCACTCCCGTTAGCGATGCCGGCAATCGACTTGCGCAAGACTTTCCCGAGAACCGGCTCTACTTCGACCCTCGCCAAACGGGCAACGCAAACCCGCAGGCCAACAATGTGTTACCAGTCAGTAATCGAGTGACCGAACCGTTTGCGGCAACACTGCGCAACGACCGCGCGATTGCTCGACCGCTGGATCGATCGGCCGGCCTGCCCGAAATTGGCGATCTGCCGGTGGCGCGGTCATCGACGCTCAACGCAACACCGGTGACACCCGAGTTGGCGAAGTCCGCTACACCGGCAGGCAGCAATGTGACCCCGGCGACCGCGTCCCTCACCAGCAACAATAACAACTCCGTTCGCTTGGCCGGCGGCGATTGGCAGGCTACGGGCACCAAACAGGCTAACAACAATCCACCAACAAACACCGTCACGACCTTACAACCCGCAGCCGGCACAAGTGCGTTAACCTCGGCCAAACACGATGCCTACAGCCACGACCCGCAGTATCGCCGGCTCAAAGGCAAGCTCGAGTACGCGCAAAGCACGGGCCGCTGGAAGCTGCGCTACATCCCGGTCGACGGCGAGACCGACGACTACGGCGGCAGTGTTGAATTGCCCGATGCGAACCGCATGTCGGGCCTACAGCCTGGCGACCTGGTCACTGTCGAGGGGCGCGTGAGCGGCACTTCGGCTGTTAGCAAGTCGGGCGGCAG
>JAYTAU010000062.1:0-2147 GCA_043737375.1 Planctomycetia bacterium | reverse complement strand
TCGTGTTCCGATCCGGTTTAATTCGCAGCAACTACTTTGGTTCGTGGCCATCACCGCTGTGATTCTTGGAATATTCCAGAACTTATGGCTAGGAGGATTAGCACCAACCGCTCGATGATCACTAATTTTGATTGCTTAGCAGCTTTAACTTTGCCGAAGCGCACCCTCACCGCTCGTTCCTCGCCGCCTCTCCCAAAGGAGAGGGACAAAAGCAGTTAATCCGTTGTCAGTGGAAATGAATGACAACAACCATCCTAACCCGAAGCGTCAGCGAGGATATTAGTGCATTTGCGGTCTGGCCTCGCTGATGCTTCGGGTTAGGATAAGGCCCTTTCGTCCTTCGTAATTCGTAATTCATGCCCGCACCGTTTCACCCCACCGACTGGCAACAACAGCAGCAACTGGCCGAGTTCGATCGGCTGCTGATGCTGTTGCGCGCGTGGGTCGAACAATTGCCCGCTTGGCAGCCGTTCGATCGCGTCCGCGCGCTCTGGACGCGCATCGAGCCGCGGTTGGGCGAGCTGCAAGTGAACCTCGATCGCGTGCTGGTCGTTGGGCTGGTCGGCGGCACAGGCACCGGCAAAAGCACGCTCATCAACGCGCTGGTCGGCCGGCGCATCGCAATTGCCGGCGACGTTCAGCGACCGACAACCACGCGGCCCGTGATCCTGCATCATCCCAATGTCGATCCAAGCTTTCTAGCGATCGACGACCAGCGGCCCGAGGTGCATCCGCTCGCGCTGCCGTTGCTCGAGAACATGATTCTGATCGATTGCCCCGACCCGGATACGCAAAGCAATGCGATTGCTGTCGCGGCAAACGATGCGGCTGATACCGGCGATGCCCGTCACAATCGCGATCTGCTGCGGCGCATTCTGCCGCATTGCGACGTGATCGTGCATGTCGGCACCGCGCAAAAATATAAGACGCAAGCGGTCGTCGACGAACTGCTCGCGCACGCGCCGGGCCGGCAGATCGTCTTCGTGCAGACGCACGCTGCGACCGATGCCGACATTCGGCCCGACTGGCGCAAATCTTTGCAATCGATCGGCTTCGAAGTTCCGCAGGTGTTCCGCGTCGATAGCGAAGCGGCGTTGATGCAGCAGGAACACGGTAAGCGGCCCGGCGGCGATTTTCTGGAACTCGTCGACTTTGTGATGAGCGAAACCGCCGCGCGCGGCCGGCATCGGATCCATCGTGCAAACGTGTTGGACCTGATCGATTGGTTTTTGCAGAGTGCGCGGCAGTATTGCGAACCGTCGCTTGCCGAACTCGACAAGCTGACCGAGCAAGTGCAGCGCGAGCGCGAACGGCTGTTCGGCCAAGTGCTTTGCAGGCTCGAACAACAGTTGCGCGATAATCGACAATTGTGGCGCGTGCGGCTGCTGCGGCAAGTCACGCAGCGCTGGGGCTGGGGGCCGTTCGCGGCGTTCGTGCGGCTGATCAGCTCTGCATCGTCGCTGGTGAGGCTGCTCCCCTTCATGCGGGCACGCGGACTGACACCGATGCTAGTGACCGGCGGCTTGGCGGCGGGCAAGGCGGTGGTCGATTCGGTGCGCGAAAGCATGCAAGGCAGCGAGTGGATCGCCGCGGCCGATCTCGGCGTCAGCCAGGCCGACTTGATCGAATCGCAAAGCGTGTTGACCGGACAAGCTCAACGCGCCGGTCTGGAGGTGCGACCGGCTATTGCGGCTACGCGAATGCCAGGCTCGGCAACCGTCTCGATGGGCATCTCTGCCGAAGGGCTCAATCAACTCGCGCGGCAACTGCACGATCGAATCGAAGTCGGTATTGAACAGACAAGCATCGAACGAGCCAGAAACAAAGCCGGCGCGGCGTTTCACTTGCTGTTGGAGATTCTATTCACCGCGCTGCCGGCATTTTTGCTGTTTCGGCTAGGGTATAACTTTTTCTACGAGCACAATTGGCTGGGTCTCGATAAGCCGATTTACGGAATTGAATATCTGATTCAAGCAGCGCTGTGGATCGTCGTGTGGGGGCTGCTGCTGCGCGCCTGGCTGGTCAACCGCTTGCAGAGCGGCTTACGACGCGAGATCAACAAGCTGGTCAACGATTTCTCGCCGGCCTCGGCGCTTGGTCCGCTATTCGGTGAACTGAGCGAACAAGCCGACGCGGTTCGACAAAGC
>JAYTAU010000061.1:0-13214 GCA_043737375.1 Planctomycetia bacterium | reverse complement strand
TCGCCCAGCCCCAGGTGCCATTTGCCGACGACTCCGGTTCGATAGCCGACTTGCTTAAGCAGCGATGGCACCGTCAACTTGGTAGTCGGAATGCATAGCGGAGCGACTCCGCTGAGGATTCGCGTGGCGGGGGGATGACGCCAGGCGTATTGGCCCGTGAGCATCGCATAACGACTGGGGGTGCAAACCGCGGCAGGCGAGTGGGCGTCGGTAAAGCGCATGCCGGCAGCGGCCAATCGGTCGAGATTCGGGGTTTTGATTTTCTTGGCCCCGTAACAGCCGAGGTCGCCGTAGCCGATGTCATCGGCCAATATGACTACGATATTCGGCAGGCTATTCGAGTTGGTTGACTTGCGAACGGCCGGTGCGTCGTCAGCACGAAGCATGTCGATTGATGTCGAAAGACCGGCAAACAATAACATCAGCAAGCATCGAACCAACGTTGCAAATCGAATCCGAACGTCACTTTGGGCGTAGAATGACCGCATGATGCTTGCTTTCCGAAAGTGTTATAATCTTTGAAATTGCCAATCTAATAAAATAACCGATGTGCCGGGCGCATCAATTATTTTATGGCGATCGTCTAGCAATTACATCAAAACAGGAGACTACCCGTGAAGCGAATCATTGCGTTGGCCGCATCTCTGGCAATCTGTGCTTTGGCCTTTGCCAATCCGGCTTTTGCCGCCGACAAGGAAAAGAAGAAACCCGATCCCGACGCGGCTTTTAAGAAGCTCGACTCCAACAGCGATGGCAAGGTAACGCTCGAAGAGTTCAAAGGCAAAAAAGACGGAGACAAAGCGGCCAAGGCCGAAAAAACTTTCACGGCCAAAGATAAGGACAAAAACGGCTCGCTATCTCTCGAAGAGTTCAAGGCTGAAACGAAAAAGAAAGACAAATAGAGAGCCAATGCCTGGGGCTGACGAGCGGGAATTTGATTGCTTGTTGAATCCAGTAGCTATGGTTGCCCACGTAAGTTTGCTGTCAGTCGAATCAAGTCGGAACAATGCGGTCGTGACCCAGCCGGGCGCGACCGCTTTTTTTGATGCTTCATCGGCAAGATGCGGATTGCGCGGGTTATAATGGACGTCAGCGGTCGCTGAAGAGACGCTATTTTCAACCTAGCAGAGGTGTGCATCGCCACACTGTTCTATGCTTGGTTATGCAACCCTTGAATCTTAAATTGCTGATCGCCTGTTGTCTGGCCGGGATCATTCCACCAGCGATCGTGCTTTGCATGTATCTGCCGGAGTTGCGTTCGCAATCGGACGATATGGCCCGATATAACGTCGGCGGCGAAGTACTCTTCTTTACTAGTGCTCGTTGCGGTGCCTGTCGACGGGTCGAACCGGCTGTTCATCAACTGACTCAAGAAGGTTTTCCCATCCGCAAAGTCGATCCAAATAGCGATCGAGAGTTGTTTCAACAATACGGCATTCGTTGCGTGCCGACATTCGTGTTTGTCGTCGGCGACCGCGAAGTCAACCGACTTGTGGGCGTTCAGACGGTCGACGAATTGCGCCGACTACGTCGATAAGCTAGCAGCTCGTCGCGTACTCCGCCGATCGGCTACTTCGAACGCGCCTGCGATCGCAATTTCGCACCGTTCGACGGATTCTTCTGCTCGTCAACGACCAGTAACTTCTTGGCATGCTTACGTAGATCGATCGATCGCCAGCAGTACCAACTGGCGATCGAAGCATACGGCCGCCAGAATTCCGCAATGCGGTGACTGGTCTCCTTGTCCGGCAGGTCGGGCAATTCGTAAAGGTCGCGCAGCGCGGAACGAATGCCCAAGTCATCGTGCGGAAAGACATCCGCCCGACCGGCCGAAAAAATCAAATACATCTGTGCAGTCCAACGTCCGATGCCCTTGACCTGAATCAGTTGTTCGATGATTGCTTCGTCCGAAAGCTTGGCAAACGAGCGGAAACGAATCGTGCCGTCCAGCGTCTTTTTGGATAGGTCAAGCAGATAGCCCGCCTTCTGCGGCGACACTCCGACCGATCGTAACTGTTCGATCGAAAGCAAGTTGATTCGATCGGCCGGCAAGCGTTTGGTACCGACTAATGTTTCGAGCCGAGTCCGAATGGATCGCGCCGCGCCGGTCGAAATTTGCTGCGAAATTATCGATCGCACCAACATGCGAAAGCCGTTGGTATCGCGCTTGAGCGTGTACGGACCAACGTCGACAATCACCTGTCGCAACACGGCATCGCGGCGTTTTAAATGAGCAATTGCAGCGTCGAGCGGTTCCATTTCGTCCGACTTTCTCCGATTCAACTTGTCGTTTGATCGGTTTCTCTTCGAATTGATGTAAAAACTGCATTCCAGTTCGATACTGACAGTGGACCATTTTAGCATCCGATTGCACACTTGTGGAAAAACAGTGTGACACTATGCTGAGCAAAGCACGCTTTAGGCGGAACTTCTTCTCAGTATGCAGGCCGTGAGGGCACACGTGAATAAAACCGTCAACCATTACCGTAATCACTGATACTCTCCGTGCCTCGTTGAAGCTGTGGTGAAAATTGCTTCCGTTAGCGACCCCGATTTGAGAACGACTCGATGACCAGCATACTAGAAAAACTCGCCCTGCCCGAGGTTCGCGAACTGATCGAGGTGAACGACCGCGAGACGTTGTGCGACATTCTCAATGACTGGGAAGCGGCCGACATCGCGGCGTTATTGCTTGATTTGTCGGAAGAAGAAGATGTGATTGCGTTCGGTTGTCTGCAACCTGAACTCGGATCGCGGACATTCGAGTACCTAGAACGGCCGACGCAAGAACGGTTGTTACAAATTTTGCCCGAGCCGGAATTAGCTCGCATTCTCAATAGCATGTCGCCCGATGACCGTACGGCGCTGCTGGAAGGGTTGGAACCGGACGAACTCGAACGCCTGTTGACGTTGCTGAATCCGGCCGAGCAGCGGGTCGCGCGTTCGCTGCTTTCGTACGGCGAGGGAACCGTCGGCCGCTTGATGACGCCCGACTTCGTCACCATTAAAAAGCATTGGACCGCGTCTGAAGTACTCGATCATATTCGTCGGTTCGGCAAGGACAGCGAAACACTGAACGTGCTGTATGTAACCGACGACAATCACCATCTGATCGACGACCTTCGCATTCGCGAAATATTGCTGGTGCCGGCGGATAAACGCGTCGAAGATTTGATGAACGACCAGTTTGTTGCGCTGCAAGTCACCGACGATGAATCAAGCGCCGTCGAACAGTTTCGCAAGTACGACCGCATCGCCCTGCCGGTCGTCGATCGTCGCGGCTTGCTGGTCGGTATCGTGACGGTGGACGACGTGTTGCACTTGGCGCAAGAAGAAGCGACGCGAGATATTCAGAAATTCGGCGGTCTTGAAGCCCTCGATGAGCCGTATCTCGAAACGCCGTTGACCGAGATGATTCGCAAACGCGGAGTCTGGCTTGTCGTGCTGTTTATGGGGCAGTTGCTCACCGCGTCGGCCATGGATTACTTCGGAGACGAGATTGCTCGCGCCTTGGTGTTAGCCCTATTCGTGCCGTTAGTCATTTCGAGCGGCGGCAACTCGGGCTCTCAGGCAGCAACACTGATCATTCGTGCGTTAGCCGTCGGCGAGGTAAAATTGCGCGATTGGTCGCGCGTGATCAAACGAGAATTGGTATCTGGCTTGGTACTCGGGCTCGCCTTGGGATTGCTCGGCTTTTTGCGAATTGCGGTGTGGAGCACATTTTCGGATGACTACGGCGAACACTGGGCACTCGTCGGCATCACCGTCGGACTTTCGCTGGTCGGCATTGTGGTGTGGGGCACAATCTCGGGCTCGATGCTGCCGTTCATACTCAAGCGGTTGGGCGTGGATCCGGCGACCTCATCGGCCCCGTTTGTGGCGACTTTAGTCGACGTGACCGGTTTGATTATCTATTTCTCAGTGGCAATGGTAGTCCTACGTAATACACTGTTAGCACGTTGAGCGTACATAGTCGATCGTTGAGTGTGATCACCTCACTGCGTGAGGTGGTCTCTCCGCGCGGAGCGAGAAGGCTACACTGCGGAGCGAGTAGGCTGCACTGCGGAGCAAGAAGACTACTCTGCTCAGCGAAGCGACTACACTGACAATCACGTCGCGCAGCAAAAAGCCCACTCCATTTCAATGGGTGGGCTTAGGGTTAATAGGTCAATCTTGGGTTGCCAAACTATTCGACCAACTTCAGCGGCCGGCTGGCGGCGACTTGCGCAAACACCAATTCGAGTTGCTCTTGGACATTGGCGATCGGCTGCCCCCCTGCGACGACAAAGGCCGCTCCGCCGGTCAGGTCGGCAACCTGCTGCATCAGTGCGGTATCTGCGTAAGCACCCAGGGATATGGTAACAATCGGAATTTTTGCCGCTGCCGCCAAATTCGCTTCGGCAATCACAGCCGCTTTGTCGTTAGTGGTGTTACCCGAAGGCAGATTGACGACGCCGTCGGTCATCAGCAGCATGATCTTTTTGGCACCCAATCGAGCGTTATTCTGGAGTTGAACCCGGGCCTTGGTCATACCGGCAGAGATGTTGGTTCCGCCGGTATAATGTCCGGCCTGTCGTTGTCGGCAGATCGTCGCGATCGACGCGAAATCGCTGGTCAGTGCCGACTCCAATTTCGCCGTGCCGTCGGTAAACGTATAGATCGACAGTCCGACGCGGTCGTCGGTGCTATGCGCCGTGAGATATGACAGGAACACATCGACTGCGTCTTTCAATGCGGTCACCGGTTGTTGACTTGTCGCCCACAGGCCCGGCGTACTGTCGATGCTACCTTCTTTCGCCATCAAATAATTCAAGAAGGTCATCATGCCGTATTTGCGGCGATAGCCGGCAGAATTGATGAAACTGTCGGTCTTGACATAGTCGATGTACTCCGACCACGAACCATCGGGAAAGGGATAGCTCACTAGGTTCAACCCGAAGTGATTCTTTACGTTCGTCGTACTCGTGCTGCTAGTTCCGTACGCAACGGGAGTCCATGTCAACGTGCCGTAGGTCGGCGACCCCAGTTCGTTCCAGATTTGTTGAAGATTCGCTTGAATAGCCGCTTGCCCCAACAAACTAATGTTGCGGAACTGGCTGTCGTAGCACATCGAACCCGAGTAATCGAGCACCATCACAATGTCGCGCGGTTGATAGATGGCGATCGCACGGGCTTGGGTATTGAACTGGTCACGGCCGAACACACGACCGAAGAACAACGGTTGCTGGCCGCTGGACGCGACGACGCGAACCGCCGACGGCTGTTCTTCCGAGACCACGAAGCTCTTGGCAACCGAATCCCAATGACCGAAATCGATTTGCGCGTCGGTCGATGTGAGCGCTTTATTGCCGACCTTGTTCAACCCCAAAAATTCAAAGGCTTCGGCACGCGCTGAAGTGCTGCCGTTGATAAGTTCGCTGGCCCCGGCATAGGCGGCGGCATCGGTCGCGCGTTGCAATTCGGTCTTCACCGTGGCGATGTAACCGGTGTCGATCGAGAACGCCAGAAATCCCATCATCATGACCATCAACAACGCCGTCAGGACGGTGATGGCTCCTCGCCGACCGGATGGCGCGGGCGAGCTGGTTTTTAGCGCATGGACGAATTTTAGCAGAACGCATTTCATCGAACTATCTCCACGAATTGGAGGCACGAACGTGCAAAGACAGGGCAACTGGATTGGATCATTTTCAATCCATTTAAACTCTAGTTCACAAAACGAAGCCGTGCCGGAATAGTTCGGAAAAATCTTCGTTCGAGCTATTGATGAATGGCGTATAGTTTCTTAGCCGCATGCATAATTCCCGGCCAAATCTAAATTTAACGAGAGTTGTATGATGCAATGCTCCCAAATTTGCAGCAAGATTTTGCTCGCCATTTGCGCGACGCTGATCCTCGTTCTAGCTAATTCGATCGGCAGTGCCGCCGAAACCAACCTGCCGACTTGGCCGACGGTTCGCGATACGGTGACGAAATATTTCGCCGCCAAGCCGGGTCACCGTCCGTTCGATTTGATTTCGCAAAATGACGTTGAGCCGGTGTTCGACGAACTTCGCCGGATCGGTCTCCCGCCGCGCGATGTTGAAGCCGCCGCCGACGGCTTTCTGCCGAGCAACTCGATCCTGGTCGTCACTTTGTCGTCGGAACCGGGGCGCGCATTTATGCGCAAGGTTTCGAAGTTTCCGGAAGCTTATGATCGATTGGAACGGCTGACTTGGCTGGAGGGGGGACAGAACATCCTGAGAGAATTGATCGCCAATCCCAACGGTCCCAAGCAAGTCGAACGTTGGACGACGACTGCCGGTGCCAAAGAGATGGCCGCCAAAGTTGCCAAAGATCCTCGCGGCATGAACTTCAGCCTGCCGACCGGGCACATGCACACGGCCGAACAACTGATCGAAGAATTAAAGCGTAACCATGATGAAGCAGCACGCGAGAAATCGCTCGACAGCGAAAAATAATCTTTCGTAAATTCGTAGTTGACGCTAGTCAACTTGTGTACCGGCAAATCCGTTTTGCGAGTAACCGGAAAGTATTAGGGATTCGCAAACGGGAATTTTGGCCACACTCGTTTCTACTGCACCGATGGTTCTGTACCGATGGTTATTTTCGTTGCCTAGCACTGAAGGTGCGTAATAATTCAGCCCACGGCAACGCCCTGGGTCAATTATGAATTATGATTCTAGCCCTGAAAGGGCGATAAGTACGTTTCCCCAGGCTGGAATCTCGAACCCCTGCTCGGGGCAACTGTGTGTCCATGACTCGTTATTCGAGCTTGACACATTACTAATTCTGTTCGATGCAGGACTTCTCGGTCAAAGTCTTGACGACCGCAGGCTCCGGTCAACCACCGGACCGAATCAGACTCTTTTAGCGTATTAGTAGAAGCTCCAAGCTGTCTTCTATACTCTGGCAAACGATCTGGCCATACTAGACAATGATTTGACAACCGTATCGGGCGAGAGTTGTCGCCGGCCCATCCAATCGGTATCCGCCGTTCGTCGCGACAAGCCAGGAATTATTTCAGCGGATTTGAACGATGAGTCGACGAAAAGAATCGCGATCCGGACCGGATCACCGCAAGCATGCTTCGAGCATCGCTACCTCAGCATCCACAACACCAGTCCGTAAAGCGATTTTCTTCGTCGGGCTGTTGCTAGTGGGCATTGCCTTGGGTACCGCTGTTTCTCGCGGTTGGCTGTTCGGATGGAAACAGGCCCCGCCGAATGGTCCGCCGGGCATGGTCTGGATTCCAGCGGGTGAGTTTATGATGGGGAGCGACTCGGCCGATGCCTGGCCGGCCGAGCGCGGCGAACATCGGGTGAGCGTGGATGGCTTTTGGATCGATCCGACCGAAGTCACCAATGCACAGTTCGCGAAGTTTGTCGAAGCCACCGACTACGTAACCACGGCTGAAAAAAAGCCCGATTGGGAAGAACTGCGCAAGCAGGTTCCGCCAGGCACACCCAAGCCGCCCGAGGAAACGCTAGTCGCTGCGTCGCTGGTGTTCACGCCAACCGACATGCCAGTACCGCTCGACAATGCCGGGCAATGGTGGTCGTGGATGCCCGCTGCCGATTGGAAACATCCCAACGGACCCAACAGTACAATCGACGGCAAAGCCGATCATCCGGTGGTGCACGTCTCATGGGACGATGCGGTTGCTTACTGCCGTTGGGCCGGCAAGCGTCTGCCCACCGAGGCCGAATGGGAATACGCCGCGCGCGGAGGCCTCGACCGCAAGCGCTATCCTTGGGGGGAAGAAAAAATCTCGGATGTGAAGCCGCAATGCAATTTCTGGCAGGGCCAGTTCCCTTACCTGAACACGAAGCAAGACGGTTTTGTGACTACCGCACCCGTCAAAACTTTCGCGGCCAACGGCTACGGAGTGCATGATTCGGGGGGCAACGTCTGGGAATGGTGCAGTGACTGGTACCGTCCCGATACGTACGCTCTACAAATCTCACGTGCAGAGGGCAAGCCGCTCGACAACCCCACCGGCCCAGAAAAAAGCCACGACCCCAACGAGCCTTATGCCGAAAAGCGGGTCCATCGCGGCGGCTCGTTTTTGTGCAACGATAGCTATTGTTCGAGCTATCGCTGTAGTGCCCGCCGCGGCACAACGCCCGACAGTTCGATGAACCATCTGGGGTTTCGCTGCGTGGTCACACCGGCGATGTGGGCAGCCCGAAAGATCGACTAAGAAGCAAGAGCTTTCCCTGTTAAATTGCATTTGTCTGTCTGGATAAACCCGACCGCTCGCTGATTAGCTTGCCGTATATAAGATGAATTCGAGTTTCAAATCTCCCTGGGGTCGCTTTGTGAAAAACATTTGGCACGTCACCGCGTTCGCTACCTTACTCGCAGGGGCTCTAACTTGCGATCGTTCATCGGCTGCGGTCGGCGACCCGCAAATTCGCACCGATCATGACTGGTATCCGGGCGAGTTGTCCTGCTCGACCTTCGAGCGATTGTTCGCCACGCAAGCTGAAGTCTATCGACGAGTCGTCGGTCGCGAACCGGGCAACGACGAGGACAAAGCTCTCGCCAGTTGGCTTTGGCGCAACACGCACTATTGGCATGGCGAAGAAGGTACCGAGGATCTGTGGGGCAAAGGGTTCACTGCGGGAGGCGAGATGAAAGGCCGCGAGTATTGGACCGGCCTGTTCGCCCATGGCTTTAGCTTATGCGGCACCACGCACGCGCAATGGTGCGCCGAGTCGCAAGCGCTGTTGGGACACAATCGCGGCCGTACGGTAGGGGTCGCAGGGCATAATTCGTTCGAAGTGTTTCTGAAAGGTGGAGCGTATGGGGACGGCCGTTGGGCACTGCTGGACCATGACATTTCAACGGTCATCTTCAATGATGCAGGCACGCGACTATTGTCGATTCCCGAAGTTTCGGCCGACCTCAAGCGCTTGACCGATCGCCGGCATCAACCGCAAAAGCAGCACGGCTGGCCTGTCAGCGGGCTACATCCTCAGGACGGAGCAGCATACAAGGACTACACCGGCGTTGAGTATTTGGCCGGCTATGGCGGGCCGCCGCCGATTGTTAAACTGCGTCGCGGCGAAACCTTGCGGCGATACTTGGAGCCGGGGCTCGACGACGGCAAAACGTTTGTCTATTGGGGTCGCAACTATAACACCGCCGGCGTGCCGGGGCCCGAACGATCGCTGACGTGGGTCAATCAGCCTGATAAAATGCATGGCGGTTTGGACGGTGTAAAGCATCGTGCCGGACAAGCGCGATATGCGAATGCCGTGTATCACTATGTTCCTAATTTCAAGAACGACAGTTATCAAGAAGGGGTCGCTGCCGAAACAGACCACAGCGTTACCTTCGAGTTTTACACGCCTTACATTATTGCCGCGACTCCGGCGAACGATAAACCGTGGGGCATATATGACGCCGGTTGTCGCAACGGATTGGTGCTGCATGGGAAGGCAGATTGCCCGGTCGAAGTTTCCGTCGATCAAGGAGCCACATTCCAGCCGTGCGGCAAACTGACCGCTGGACTTGACCTGACCGATTATGTGAAAGGGCACCGGCAATACTGGTTGCGCTTTGGTCGTCCCGCAAAACTGCTTGCCGACGCGAAGCTCGAAATCACCACGGTCTGCCAGGCAAGCGGCTCGATCATGCCGCGACTACGCGACGGCGGCACCACGATCCATTTCGCGAAGTCGGATCGCGGCATCATCTCCGCCGGGCCGAATTTGAAGCAGGCTCAAACGCATGTGATTGCGGGCAAGTTTGGCTCGCCGCGCGTCAGTTTGGAATTGGCCACTCCGCGCGGCGAACCAATCGTGGGCATTTACGCGGCGGGGCATTTGCAATCGAGCAGTCCGCCTCAGCCCGACGTTAATTACCAGATCGAATATTCGCTCGACGGCGGACGACGGTGGCAACCGTTGGTCAAAGATTGGAAGATCACGCGCCGCGGCGAAGAGCCGAAAGATTTCTGGTCGCAGAGCTTTTGTTGGGGTAACACCGAACTGGGCGGCACAGCTTCAACGTCTAGCACCGCGCAGCTTCGTTTCAGCAACACGGGCGGCAAAAACTACCTGCGCTGCGAGGCGCACTTGCTGTACTCGGTGAATAGCGCAGATCGCACAAAAATTACGTTCGCCTGGAGCGAAGGGGGCGATAAGAAACAAGCCGAGCACACATTTGTGGGTGGCGCGAATGATGCCTGGAAAATTTCGACCGGCAAGAACGTGCAAACGCACTGGGTCGAGTATGCGGTCGTGCCGTAGCGGTCGGTTGATTCGTGGCTCAAGGTTTAATGAAGCAACGGCAGGTTAATGACCCCTACACGGCCGAGGAATTGGAACATGACCGCGACACACTTAATCGACTCCTGAAATTGTGATTGTTCTCTCCGATTCATCGCCCATAAACTATCTGGTTTTGATCGGGCAGGTCGATATATTACCGATGCTGTTCAGCCAAGTGCTGGTGCTATCGGCAGTGTTCGCTGAACTACAGCATCCGGTTGCTCCGGAGTATGTTCGGCAATGGATTTGTGCCCCTCCGGCTTAGCTCATCGTTCGTTCTCCGACCGAAGTGGACCCTCTAATTCGACTCGGTCATGGCGAAACCGAGGCAATTAGCCTGGCGGTCGAGATAAACGCTGAGCTCTTATTGATGGACGACCGATTGGCCCGCCGAGCTGCAGAGTCCCGTGGGTTAAACGTGGCCGGGACACTGACCGTACTTGAAGCTGCAGCTCAACTTCAGATAATCGACCTGCCAACCGCTATTGGCAAACTTCGTGCGACAAATTTTCGTGTTTCTGAGCGTTTACTCACTAAGGCGATAGAGGATGATGCAAAACGTCGACGGAGCTAGGGCGCTAGCAGTGCAAGTCTGATATCGCACTGCTCATGGAGTCTCCACTCGCCCTCATGCTCTGGGCAAACTCTGCTCGATAATAGTCGTGTGACGATTGGTCACAAATTGCGACGTACGAGCTTTAGAGAGATCACCGGCCATGTCGAGTGCTAGCAGCGTTTTGACCCTGATCGGCAACACCCCACTAGTCGAACTCTGCTCGTTCGATACCGGGCCTTGCCGGTTGTTCGTCAAGCTCGAAAGCCATAATCCCGGCGGCTCCATCAAAGATCGCATCGGTCGTTCGATGATCGAGGCAGCCGAATCACAGGGCCTGCTCAAGCCCGGCTCAATTCTGGTCGAGGCCACGGCCGGCAACACGGGTCTGGGGCTAGCATTGGTCGCGGCCCAAAAAGGCTACAAGCTGATTTTGGTCATTCCCGACAAAATGAGCCAAGAGAAGGTCTTCCATCTCAAGGCGCTTGGTGCCGAAGTGGTGATGACCCGCAGCGATGTCGGTCGCGGCCATCCGCAGTACTATCAGGACATGGCCGAGCAGATCGCGCGTGACACCCCCAACTCGCATTACATCAACCAGTTCAACAACCCGGCCAATCCGTTGGCTCACGAAACCACGACCGGTCCTGAGATCTGGAAACAAACCGACGGTCAGGTCGATGCCGTGGTTTGCGGCGTAGGTTCGGGCGGCACGTTGACGGGGCTGAGCCGATACTTTGCGCGTGTATCGCCCGTTCTCGAAATGGTGCTTGCCGATCCGGCCGGTTCGGTGCTCTGCGATTATCTGAAGACCGGCGTAGTGGGCGAAGCCGGCTCGTGGCTGGTCGAAGGAATCGGCGAAGATTTCATTCCGGCGATCGCCGATCTGTCGCGCGTCCGCGCGGCGTATACGATCACCGATCTTGAAAGTCTGAGTACCGCGCGCGATCTATTGCGACAAGAAGGTATTTTGGCCGGTTCGTCGTCGGGCACATTGGTCGCTGCCGCATTGCGGTATTGCCAGCAGCAGTCTCGCCCCAAGCAGGTCGTGACATTTGTTTGCGATTCGGGCAACAAGTACCTGTCGAAGATGTTCAACGACCACTGGATGGCCGATCAAGGTTTTCGCAGCGGGCCGAAGTTCGGCGACCTGCGCGATTTGATCGTTCGACGATTCGCCGACAAGGGGGTCGTCAGCGTTGCGCCGGCGGACTTGCTGTCGAGCGCTTATGCGCGGATGCGACTGTACGATGTCTCGCAATTGCCGGTACTCGAAGGCGATCGGGTCGTAGGCATTCTCGACGAGTCGGATTTGTTGCTGGCAGTTACCGGTAAGTCCGAATCGTTTCGTCGCCCTTGCCGGGAGTTTATGACCGCCAATGTGGAACTGGTGTCGCGACATGCGCGAATCGTCGACTTGCTGCATATTTTCGACGCGGGCCGAGTCGCCATCATCGGCGACGAAGCAGGGTTTCATGGTCTGATCACTCGCGTCGATGTGCTGAATCATTTGCGCAGAAATCAGTTGGCGGCGTGAGCAAACGAGGCGAGGGGTGAGGGGCGAGCAGCGAGCGGTGCGGGGCGCGTTGTGAGGGATGAGTGCAATAGACCAGCGGCTAGCAAACCCCTCTCCCTCTGGGAGAGGCAGCGAGGAACGAGCGATGAGGGACTGCGGCGCGCAAACGGCTGATCATCCGCACAATAAATGGTCGCGTCTTGATAATAAAAACTACTTTGCTTGAAGGGCCAACTTCCATGAGCACTGCGAACTACCGTCCAGCCGCCAGCCCAATCAACGTTCATCTTCCCGCTATGCCCGCGTCGGCGGCCATTGTGCCCGCGCCGCACGCCGCGTTCGTCGGCCAGCCCATACCTGACCAACATTCCGCGTGTGTCGGTCCAACCGGCGCTCGTCTCGCCTTCGGCACACGCGCCATTCATGCCGGCCAATCGCCCGATCCGACCACCGGCGCGGTGATGACGCCGATCTACACCACGAGCACGTATGTGCAACAATCGCCCGGTGTCCATAAGGGCTTCGATTACGGGAGGAGCCACAACCCGACTCGATTCGCCTTCGAGCGCTGCGTCGCCGATCTCGAAGAAGGCACGGCGGGCTTTGCATTTGCCTCGGGTCTGGCCGCAATCGCTACGGTATTGGAACTACTGGATCACGGTTCGCACGTCGTGGTGTGCGACGACATTTATGGCGGCTCTTATCGACTATTCGAACGTGTGCGTCGCCGCAGCGCCAACTTGGACTTTACGTATGTCGACGCGACGAGCATGCGATCGCTGTCCGATGCGATTCGCGCCAACACGCGATTGATTTGGATCGAGACGCCATCGAATCCGCTACTTAAATTGGCCGACCTGGCGGC
>JAYTAU010000060.1:0-2156 GCA_043737375.1 Planctomycetia bacterium | reverse complement strand
CTTGCACCGTCTTGACGGCGGCAACGCCGATAAGAACCAAAGCCGCAACAACTGCGGCCGCGGCTCCGGTGATTGCAGCCGCTCCGCCGATCGCCGCCGTTGCCCCAGTTGCGGCAACGGCTGTTGCTCCGGCTGCTCTGGCTCCAACTCCTGCAGCTGCTCCCGCTGCGGCTCGACCCGCTCCGCCGGCTGCTGCTCCGGCAAGTCGTCCGCCAGATCCTGCGGCTGCTTGGCCTGCGGCTGCTTGGCCTGCTGAATTCTGAATCATCGACCTCGCCCCATTGCTCGCTTGCCCCAGCATCTTGGCAATCATCTGCGGCAATGGCGGTGGTTGCTTCGGATCGCGAGTCGCCTTCGCCGCGGCCCTTGCGGTTAAGGTCAATTCGGCCATCGATCGCGAGAGATCAACGACGATCGAATCAAGTTGATTAAGATTCGCGAGAACTGCAGATAGCGAAAATGAATCGCCTGATGAGGATCCTGCGTTGCCGCTTGCTCCGCTGGTGCTGGCCTGATTCCTTCGCAATGCGGACCGCTGCATCATGCCCGCGCCGAGTGCCGCCCCACTAATCGCCCCGACCATGCCGCCCTGCATCGACAGGCCGGCGAGCATTGCACCGACGGCGTTACTGAGGACTGGCAGGGCCATGATTAGAAGTCGTCGCTACTGGGCTGATGTTGTCGGTTCTTACTGGCTTCCCATTGATGTAGCTCGAATGCCGCCTGCCCCTCGTCAGTTGTGTCGTGAAGAGCGTTAAACCAAGCTTTGTTAAGCTTCTCACTGAACGCCGCTTGGACCGCACAAAGCACGCGGCCAGCCTTGCGATATTCGGTTCGCTCCAAGTTTACAAACAGACCTACGCGGCATTCGTAGTCGATTGGCCCGAGTGCTGCAACTCCGTAGGCGGCTGCAAAATCGGCGGAACGTTGGTGTTTTTTTTTACACTGTCGAGCCAACCGCAGAACTCGAACAATAGCCCAAGCGTTTCGAGTTGCGTTAGACCGACGGTGCCCGTGTCGTTTAGCGGCACGGCGCCGAAGATTTCGCGGACCGCTGCGACGGTGACTGCAATAGCTTCGACGTCCTGCAGGTCGATCAGCGCGGGGTGAACAGCAAGTTCGAACGTCGGATGATCTTTCAACTTCGCCCATGCAACCAGTGGATCGATCACAACTTTCTTGCGACCGTTGAAGTAGCGAAAAATACGCTTGTCCTCTTGGCTGAACAGCTTGCGGAGAATTTTGATCATCGGAGCAATGGGCGAAGGGTTGAGAGAGTGGCGAACGTTACGTAGCGGTGAGTCAGCGACTATTGCGAAACTTATCTGGAAAGCGGCTTTGCCGGCTCGCTCCAGTCGTTAATGATCCGCTTCAGCTTGGCGGCGCTTGTGCACAGAACCGCCCCATTCGAGTAGTTCAGCGTGTCATCTTCCGATTGCTTTTCTTGCTGCAGAAGCACGGGCGCAACGTAATCCGCCTTGCACACGCTGCCCGGATTTTTCTTCTCACTCTCGACCTGAAAGACGGTCAATCCATGCATCCTGGCGATTTGCTCGGACGTAACTTTTTGAGCGAGCAATTCCGCAACTGACTCCAGCGGTAGGCGCTCGGCGGAAATGTCGCGAACCTTGGTGTACGCCTGCTCAACCATGCCGCCAAAACCAGCCCACGACGGCTTGTTTATGGCGACATGGAAGCCGTTGTCGACCACGTGTTTCAAAAACTTCTCCGCAAGCTGTTCGATCGGACCAACGGCCGGCAACATCGACGGCGGGATTGCGCCTGCGGACCAAACCTCGATCAATTCCAGGCACGCCCGGTGGAAGTCCGCAACCGGTGCCCCATCGTCGGCCCGCTCCCAGTTTTCGAACTCAAGTTTGGCCGCTTCGATCGCCGCGATCATTTCCTTCGCGCGACCAGCCATGTAAAGCTCATTGAGCTCGTGATGCTCCAGAGTTCGAACTGATCGGCCTTTGGCCTGGCTGGTAATGTTCTGCGCCGGGAGCGTTGTAGTGGACATTGGCGGGTTCCTTGCGATGCGGTGATGGATGGTCGGTTAGTGGATGAGCGTGCTGTTCTGATTGTGGGCGACTAACCGTCCTTGAACTCGGTTGCGTATCGCTCGATCATGTCCAGGCAGCGATCGAGGAACAGGG
>JAYTAU010000059.1:0-2158 GCA_043737375.1 Planctomycetia bacterium | reverse complement strand
GACAATTTCTCCGCGTAACAGTCGCGTGCGAATCAAATCGCCGGTTTCGAGAAACGCGGCATCATCGATCAGCCGTCCGTCGGTCACTCTGGTCGTCAGACTATAGCCACGCGACAATATACCCAACGGACTGAGTGATTCGAGCTGTGCGGTCATTGCCTGCAGCTTACGTTGCGTTGATGCCAACAACTGTCGAGCAGCGCGATTCGCGCGGGCCGACAGCAAATCCAATTCACGCGATCGCTCGAGCAAACGATCGAACGGTTTGCGAAACGCCCGCCGGCTGCTCAATAGTTCCAACCGCCGCCGCGCATCGGTCGCGCGGCGTCGCAATGCGTTGATCAATCGTTGTTGTCGAACCCGCAAGGCATTGAGAATTTCGTCGGCTGCCGGCACGATGCGCTCGGCCGCTTCGCTGGGAGTCAGCGCCCGCACGTCGGCAACCAAATCGGCCAGCGTCACGTCAATCTCGTGGCCGACTGCGGAGACGACGGGTATTTGCGAGCGGTAAATGGCCCGCACGACCGGCTCTTCGTTGAACGCCCACAAGTCTTCCAGGCTGCCTCCGCCGCGACCGACGACCAATACATCAATCACTGGTCCGTTGTTAACGCCGGATGCTGAGGCAGCCGACATCCGATTGACCGCATCGATCGCCGCGGCAATTTCTTTCGCAGCGCCGTCGCCTTGGACTTTCACCGGCACGATGATCACATTGGCGCCGCGCCAGCGTCGGCGAAGTACTTCAAGAAAATCGCGCACCGCCGCCCCGGTGGGACTGGTCACAAAAGCAATCTGGCGAGGGAACGTCGGTAGCATTTTTTTGTGGGCCGGGTCGAACAGCCCTTCTGCCGCCAACTTGTCCCGCAACTTTCGTAACGCCAGTTCCAGTGCGCCGATTCCCTTGGGCTGAATCTCTTCGATCACCAATTGATACGTACCGCGCGGAGGGTACAGATCCAGCCTTCCGCGACAGATCACTTCCAAACCGTCGTGCGGGTCGAACCGCATTCGTGCAACCGTGCCACGCCAAATCACGGCTTTGATTTGCGCCTGCTCGTCTTTGAGCGTCAGATAACAGTGGCCCGACTGCGGTCGACTGAAGTTCGAGATTTCGCCGCTGACCCAAACCGAGGGAAATGCCGCTTCGACTAATTCTTTAATAAACAGAGTTAGTTGCGACACGCTGAGAACTGGTGCGGCTTGCTCGGCGGCGGCGGTGGCGCGGGATGTCATTCGCCCAATATATCGAACAGGTGGACAAACGGCCAGCAGCGACCGCGCAAGTCAATTCAAAGGGTTGAACAGGAGGGAACAGAGAAAACAGAGAAAAGCAGGGCAATCGATAACACAGCAAGCTCAGAGAAATCCGCAAACCCCGGCTTACTGGGAAGATGTAACTTGCAGATAGTACCCCGCAACTTACTCCGTTTACTCTGTTTCCTCCTGTTCAATGATTGGTTTTTGGACGTCGAGAGTCAGAAGTTTGCCCGCGACGTTTTGCTAACCGTCAAATCCTACCAATCTGCGGCTAACACATATGCTGCGCGTGCCCGATGTAGGCCCTTTCGGGTCAATTTGGGTCTTGCCGCTTACCGATAGCATTCTTGGCAACGGAGCCTTGCAGAGTATAGGCGGCTCTCCCTCCCCGCGCCACCCGCCGATAGTTTTCCTACCCCCAAAAGTGTGGCGGACACACTGCCCCGTTTCCTCAAGGATTGGAGTAACGGACATGAAGGTTTCTAAATGGGCGATCATGATCGCCATGGCCAGCGGCCTGAGTGCCGCATCCGCTTTTGGCCAAAGCGGTTTGCGTCAGCCGGCAACGGCTGCGCGAGCTGGATTCGAATACGGCAGCTACGACTACTATGCAGCTGACGAACCGGCAGCATCGCCGAGCGACAAAGTGCCGGCCGCTGCTCCTGCCCCCGCTCCTGCTTCGGCCGCAGCACCGGCCGGAAGCTGCGATAGCTGTGGAGCCGCTTCGACCGACGCCGGTTGCGGCTGTCAGCAGAGCTGCCAGGACTGCAAGCTGGAATGCCCCGAGGCTTGCGAGCCGTGGCGGTTGTTCGGCGATTGCTGCTGCCTGAAAAGCCGCGATCTGACCGTCAAAGGCTGGGTCGCCGGCGGAATCACCGGAAACTCGGACAACCCGGCG
>JAYTAU010000058.1:0-2158 GCA_043737375.1 Planctomycetia bacterium | reverse complement strand
CCCCGGCTTCGCCGGGGGGCGAAACGATGCGGAGTCATTCGTTCGATTGCTCGCACAAAATCGTCTCGCCGACAAATCCCCCGACAAAGCCGGGGGCTGATCACGGAATCGCCACTGACCCGATAGGGTACCCATAAAACTGACCCGATGAGGTGCCTATAAAACTGACGCTCACACCAGTACGGCCGAGTATCGACAATTTTAACGGTTGCCGCGCGACGATGCGACCCGTTGGATAACCGCCGACGACACGTTACAGTTTGAGGAGTTGTTTCTGCGTCGCTGTAGGGAATGCGCTCTGTGACATTCCGAAGCTACGGGAAGTTCCGGAACGGCACGGAGGCACGTTCCCTACAGAAGTATCGTTCGTCCCTCGGTTTCTCATGCGACAAATTGGTTCGATCGCCGACGCGGCCCTGGCGAATCGATTCGCCGATTATCTGTTCACGTTGGGCATTGAATCGCGTGTCGACCCGAGCAGTGCGAATGCCGATAGCGCCAATCCTGCCGGCCCAGGCGCGGTCATATGGATTCGCGACGAAGAACAAGTCGAGCAGGCCAAGCAAGAGTTCGCCGCGTTCTTGCAGAAACCCGCCGATCCGCGCTATCAGTCGGCCGAGGGCGAGGCACGCATCAAGCGTCAGCAGCTCCAACGCCAGCAGCAGGCTGCCGGTAAAAACGTCGTCGACATGCGGCAACGCTGGGCACCGTTCACGGCGGGCGCAATTCCGGCCACATTGACGCTGATCGGAGTTTGCGTGGTGGTGGCCGTGCTGACGCGCTGCGGAAATTATTTTGCAAAAGACGCCCCTCGCGAACCATTGCAGCTACGGCTGATGTTTTCCGAGCCGCCGTCGTCCGAGCAATTGATCGCCATGTTGATCCGTGGAGAAAAGTGGTCACCGCTCGATGACATTCGCGAGGGCCAAGTCTGGCGTCTAGTCACGCCGATGCTGCTCCACTTCGGTCCGCTGCATCTGTTGTTCAATATGCTGATGTTGCGCGACGTCGGCGGACTGATCGAATCGCGGCGCGGAGCCCTGCGATTCGTCGCATTGGTGCTGCTGTTTGCGGTGACGTCGAACTTCGCCCAATACTACTTCACCGGCAACCCAAATTTCGGCGGTATGTCGGGCGTGGTCTATGGACTCATCGGATATGCCTGGATGAAAAGCCGGTTTGATCCCCGCTCGGGCATTTTTTTGAGTCCCAACACCGTGGTCATGGCGATGATCTGGTTTGTCGTCTGCCTGTTGGATTTGGTGGAACACGTGGCGAATTGGGCACACGGAGCAGGCTTGGTGGTCGGTGTGGTAATGGGATATTTGCCGGTCGCGTTTGATCGTTTGCATCGCAAGCTGACCTAAGATCGTACGCAGCGCAGGGGCTTCGATATGGATGAATCCACTCGCTGGCGATTGGAAGTTGCTTATTTTTGGATGTATTAAAACGAACAAGGCGAGCCGAATAGGCTCGCCCGGGTCGTGGCTCGCAAGAGTGGCACGAAAGACGTTCGTGACGCGACCGCTAAGTCCGCTAACCGGCATCGACCGGCGAGCACCACTACTGGAACACTTGGTTTGACGCTATTGATCTTCTGTAGAGGCGTCTCCGACGCCGATACGACTTCAATTTGTAGGAGGCGTCGCCGACGCCGATAATATTGTCGCCAACGCCGTGAGGTCACTCGCTAAGCACCGGTCGAAAAATAACTTCCCGATATTTTCCGCCCCTCACCGAAGCGTTCCTCGCTGCTACTGCCAGAGGGAGAGGGATTAACAAGGAAGTTATTTTCCATTCGCCCCTAAGCACTTCGAGCTTGTATTTTGACTTGTCAGATCGAGCCGCGCGACGCGAAGATTCGCGGCGCACAAGCATCGATCTGCGATTGGGCTAGTAGCCGCCGATGCCAAGACCGAAGTTGCGGCCTTGGATGTAGAACGAGCTTTGGGGATAGTAACCGTACGACTGGTACACGGGATACGGCTGGTAGTACGAGTACTGAGGGCGATAATGGTGATGGCCTCGATAATAATCGTAATGGCCGTTGTGATAATGATAGTGACCGCCGTGATGTGCGTGATGTCCGCCATGATGTCCACCGCCATGATGTCCGCCATGATGACCGCCATGATGACCGCCGTGTCCACCACCGGCC
>JAYTAU010000057.1:0-2166 GCA_043737375.1 Planctomycetia bacterium | reverse complement strand
GCGCAGGCACCGATGGCCATGCTTCAACGGCCGCGCGCCGCCCCATCGAGCTGGAAAATACGAATGCCGCGGCGCTGAGCGCGTTTTGGAATGCGTTGGGACGCGACATGGTCGCAATCCCTATTGCCGAAACGGAGCCGCGCGGCTGGCGCTGGCCTTCAGTCGTAGCAATAGTGTTTCTCATGGGCATGGGGTTGGCAGGGGTGCGGCTAGCAGTTGGACTCTGGGGCGTTTCGCGCTATCGACGGCGGGCGATGCCGGTGCGCGATGTCATGCTATTGGCGGAACTTGAAACATTGCGCGTGGCGATGAACTGCATTCACCCGGTAACGTTGTGCGAATCGCTCGAAATCGGCACGCCGGCGACGATCGGTTGGCGCAAACCGCTGATTCTATTGCCGCGCGATTGGCGCGACTGGAATGCCGACGATCGCCGCGCCGTGTTAGCGCATGAGTTGGCGCACGTCAGCCGCGGCGATTATCGCTCGGCACTGATTGCGCAGGCCGCCACGGCGCTGCATTTTTATCATCCGCTGGTGCATTGGTTTGCGCGGCGGCTGTGGTTCGAGCAGGAGTTGGCCGCCGATGCCTGTGGGGTGGCATATGCCGGCGGCCGCGAGTCGTATGTCGTCGCGCTGGCTCGTCTGGCGTTGCAACAAGACAATCGCGCGTTGGCCTGGGCCGCGCGTCCGTTTCTTCCCAATCGCAGCACCTTTATGAGGAGAATCGAAATGTTACGAGAGAATCGAACGGTACCGAACGCTCCGTACGCGACCTCGACGCGGCGGCTGCTACTCTGCGGATTGGCGGCGCTGGGACTGCTGATCGTCGGCCTCCGCGGGCCGATGCTCTCGGGCAATCCGAATGCAACCGCGCAAGAGAAAATTGCTGATGCTATTGGTAAAACGCCGGCTGTGTCCGTCCTGGCGAATAAGCCGTTTGATTTGAAGTACGTACCCGACGACGCAATTGTGTTTGTAGCGGTGCGACCTGCGGCGATTTTCTCGCGGGATACCGACTTTCGCAAGACCGCCGAACTGATTCAAAAGGATTGGCCGCTCAAGGACAAGCTTGGGATCAATCTGCAGGAAATCGAAGAAGTGCGTTTGATCGGAGTGCCACATGTGGGCGCGCCAGGGCCTGGTCCGTTCGAGTTCGTCATCGTGGTTCGTGCGACGAAGCCGTTTGATTGGAAACTCGTCATCGATGGATTTGGCAAGGACGCAGCTAAAGAGAAGGAATCCGGACAACATTCTTACGGATTCGAGACGAGACCTCGACCGAGCGGGACTGCATACGTTTTGGCCGACGATCGCACGCTGGTGTTCGCCAAAAGCGACGTGTCGTTGCGGTCGGCGATCGACGCAAAGAACTCGGACGATAAGCCGCGTTGGGCAGGTAACTTTTCTCGCGTGGAGACAGCCGACTTGGCAGCAGCAGTCGACGTTCGTTGGTTCGGCAAACTGATGGAAACCGAGAACCTTCGCAATCAAGGAGCCGATCGGCCTGCATTGTCGACTGAAGTCATGCTGCGGGGACTCACTAAGCAGGTCAACATCGCCAGTGTTGGGCTGAATGTTAGCGGCAAGATGTCGCTTGAAGCGCAAGCTATTTGTCGCAACGACGAAGCGGCCGAAGAAGTCGCCGCGATGATTATCGTGGCCCGAGGAATGGCCCAAAGCATGCTTCCGATGATCGGTCGGGAACCGGTCGCCCCCGCCGGCGATTCCGAGTTGATCGAGCTTCAGAAAAAATTTGTCGGTCAAATGGAAAAGGCGCTGGCTCAAGTCAAGCCGCAACGCGACGGCAAAACCGTGACCGTGCGCGTCGAAGGGTCCGAGGCGTTTGGGCCTTTGCTCGCAGGATTTGTCATGCCGGCCGCCGCCAAAGCGCGCGAGGCAGCAAAGCGCAGTCAGAGCATTAACAATTTAAGGCAGGTTGCCCTGGCGATGCAGAATTATCAAGATGCGAATCGATCGTTGCCGGCAGCGATCCGCATAGGACCTGATGGCAAGACTCCGCATAGTTGGCGCGTGGCCATACTGCCGTATATCGAAGAACAGGCATTGTACGATAGCTATAAATTCGATGAACCGTGGGACAGCCCGGCGAACAAAAAGCTATTGGAGCGAATGCCGGCCATTTATCGCGATCCGGCCGCCGATC
>JAYTAU010000056.1:0-5495 GCA_043737375.1 Planctomycetia bacterium | reverse complement strand
GTTCGATCAGATCAGCCGTGATCGATTTGTGGTCGTTCATCTGAATCACCGGTTGCGGCCCGAAGCGGACGCTGACGAACAGTTCGTGATTTCGCTTGCACATGCGCAGGGCATCGAACATCGCACGACGAGCGCCGACGTTCATTCGCAGGCGCTCGAGCAAGGCGATGGCATCGAAGCTGCCGCCCGCACGGCGCGGTACGAGTTCTTCGTTCATGTTGCGGAGCAAGTCGATGCCGACCTGGTACTCACCGCCCACACGGCCGACGACTTGGCCGAGACGATTTTGCACCGCATCATTCGCGGCACGGGCATCGACGGTTTGCAAGGAATTCAGGCGCGTCGGCGGCTGACCGAACGGGTCGAGTTATCTCGCCCGCTGCTTAAGGTACGACGTCAAGTGCTACGCGAATATCTCAACGAGATCGGCCAAGAGTATCGCGAAGACCCGAGTAATCTGGATGTGTCGTTTGCGCGCAACCGGATTCGTCATGAGCTGCTGCCGCTATTGCAGGGCCAGTACAATCCTGCGGTCGTCGATTCGTTATTGCGATTGGGAGAGTTGGCCGCCGGCGTGCAATCGGTACTGCGAGAGCACGTCGAGCGGGTTTATCAATTCGTGCGGATCGAGCGCGGCGTTGTGGGCCACATAGCGATCGACTTTGCGGACGCACCGCCGTTGCCGTTTCAGGTCGTACGCGATTTTGTTCGCGACGTATGGAAACAAATGGGCTGGCCTGAGCAAGCGATGGGCCTGAACGAATGGGACCAATTGGCTCGATTGGCGATCGATCACCTCGCACCGGATAATCGCGCCGATACGCTACGAAGTTCCTTCGATCGAAGCGTCGATGCTCATCACAACTGCGACCCTCATCACAATAGCGATATAGATAAAGACGACGAAGCCATTTTACATTGGCCCCATTTGGCAGCACATTCGGCTACTGTGCACGTAAGCAAGTTCACGCTGCCTGGCAAGATCACGGCCGAGAAACGCGGCAGCGTGCTGAGCTTGTGGCGCGCATAGCCGATTTTATGTGTTAGAACTCTGTTCGGACGCTAAATAGGGCTTGATTTGCCGTTGTCGCCTCGTCGCGATGCCTATAAAATAGGGACTTAGCGAAACGGTATCGATTCGTTGATTTAGTTCGACAATCGAAATCCTGCCTCGCCTCGGTCTGCGAGTGTTCAAGTCTTAAATTATCGTAGTGTTAAGATTGCCATGTCTCTCAATCGCCAAACGATGAGCCGCTATGATTCTGCGGCCCTGCACGTCCATCCCCCGGACTGGTGCTAACGCGGTTTGGCCAACACTACGTCATGTCCAGCGAGTGCTGAGGCGTGGCGGTCTCAACACTTCCGGGCGCTAAGCCAATTGCTACTGGTAACGACCAGTGTTGATGCACTTCCGCTTGGGTTTGATCGAGAGCGGGCCGATGGCCGCGCCGCTAAGCAGCTGCTTTTGCTACCTTTACTCCCTGACCCACGATCCCTGACCCCTTCCTGAAATGCGTCGCAACGACATCCGCAATATCGCCATCATCGCCCACGTCGATCATGGCAAGACCACACTCGTCGACGCGTTGTTGCGTCAGAGCGGCGAGTATCGCTCGAGCCAACTCGTCGGTGATTGTATTCTCGACTCGAACGATCTCGAGCGCGAGCGCGGCATCACTATTTTGGCGAAGAACATCGCCGTGCATTACAAAGACGTGAAAATCAACTTGATCGACACGCCGGGCCACGCCGACTTTGGCGGCGAGGTCGAACGCGTATTGGGCATGGCCGACGGCGCGCTGGTGCTGGTCGACAGTAGCGAAGGGCCGATGCCGCAAACCCGCTTTGTGCTGGGCAAGGCGCTGGAATGCGGGCTGCAACCGGTCGTGGTCATCAACAAGATCGATCGGCCCGACGCGCGCATCAACGAAGTTCTCGACGAGGTCTTCGACCTGTTTTTGGAGTTGGGTGCCGACGACACGATGGCCGATTTTCCGTACATCTACGCTTCCTCGCGGCACGGTTTCGCCACGCACGATCCAAGCAAGCACGAAGGCGACATGCGGCCGCTGTTGGATTTGGTGCTGGAAAAAATTCCCGGCCCCGATGTTGAACTCAATGCTCCGCTACAGATGTTGGTCACCACGCTGGACTGGTCGGATTACGTCGGACGAATCGCCATCGGACGGATCCAATCGGGCAAGATCAAGCGCGGCCAGCAAGTGGCCTTGATACAAGACAACAACAAAATCACCAACGTCAAAGTCACCGGCCTACACGTGTTCGACAAGCTGGGTCGAATCGAAGTCGAGGAAGCCGAAGCCGGCGACATCACCGCCGTGACCGGGCTGGGCGATCTCGAAATCGGCGACACGGTTGCCGACCCGGCACAACCGGTCGCGCTGCCCCGGCTGCATGTCGACGAACCGACGCTGCAGATGGTGTTTGGCATCAACAATTCGCCGTTCGTCGGCCGCTCGGGAAAATACGTCACCACGCGCAACCTGCGCGATCGGCTGATGAAAGAATTGGAACGCAACGTGGCCCTACGCGTCGACACGATCGAAAATAGCGACATGTTCGCCGTATCGGGGCGCGGCTTACTGCATTTGTCGGTGTTGATCGAAACCATGCGTCGCGAAGGTTTCGAACTTTCGGTCGGCAAGCCGCGCGTGATTACGCGAGTGCATAACGGCGTGACCGAAGAGCCGTTCGAGTCGCTGGTCGTCGAAGTGCCGCACGATAAGATGGGCCCTGTCATGGAGATGGCCGGTGCCCGACGCGGTCGCACGGTCGAAATGCACACGCGCGGCGAGTACGCACATATTCTGTTCTCGATCCCCGCGCGCGGATTGATCGGACTGCGAACGCGCTTGCTCAATGCGACTCAAGGAACGGCCATCATTCATCATCGCTTCGAGTGTTATCGGCCGCTCGAAGGCGAAATCGCCGGTCGCGGTAACGGCGTGTTGATCTCGATGTGCGGCGGCAAAGCGGTCGCATTCGGGCTCGATGGTTTACAAGATCGAGCCGACTTGTTCGTCGGCCCCGGGGATGAAGTTTACGAAGGCATGATCGTCGGCGAGAACAGCCGCGAGGGTGATATGACCGTCAACCCGACCAAGGAGAAGAAGCTGACCAACATGCGCGCGTCGGGTACCGATCGCAATATTTTGCTCAAACCGCCGCGCCAGATGACCTTGGAAATCGCGCTCGAATATATCGAGGAAGATGAGCTGGTCGAGGTCACGCCCGACAAAATTCGACTACGAAAAATGCTGCTGGTCGAACACGAGCGCCGCAAGGATTCTCGCAAACGGGCGTAGGCAAATTCGAATTTAATCAGAAGGCATTAGCCACAGAGGACACGGAGTTCACAGAGGGCGGCATGAGTGATGAACTGACCGAGAAAATTATCGGAGCTGCAATCGAAGTCCATCGTGTACTTGGACCAGGCTTGCTCGAGTCTATATATGAGGAAGCGATTTTTGTTGAACTCTCGTTGCGAGGCATGGCGGTCGAGTATCAGAAAGATTTCGATGTAATCTATAAGGGCCATACCATAAAAGGACTTCGAATTGATTTGCTCGTCGATAGTCAGGTGGTCGTTGAGTTGAAATCGGTCAGCAATCTTCCTGACGTTGCGATGGCTCAAGTGTTGCCAAATCTAAAAGCAACGGGATTGAGACGAGCACTATTGATTAACTTTGGCTTACCAAAGCTTGTGGATGGAATAAAACGTCTTTCTCTGTGAACTCGGTGCTCTCTGTGGCTAAACTTTCTTGGTTATGCGCGTCAACGTCGACTGTTCTTCGCGCGGCGGGCTTTGTGCTGTGCTTGAGGAGTTTTGTTGCCGGGCGATGTCGTCGGTCCGCCGTTGGTTTCTGGTGATGATGGTTTGTCTTTCACGCTCATTATTTCCGACGGTGTCGGCTCGACCGCCTTCGTCGCGACCGTGTCAGCCGGAACAGTTGTTTTCGACAACGAATCGAAACCCGCAAGTTCGGCTTCGGCTTTATTTGCCGCGGTCGCGGCACGTTGTGCGGCCGACTGTCCGATCCAGCCCTTGCGACGGAAATAAAACAGCATAAATACCGTCACACCGGCCATTAACAACAGCGTGCTCGGATAGCCGTAGGGCGACTTCAACTCGGGCATATTCCAGGGCGCGGTTTCGGCGTTGTACTCGAAGTTCATGCCATACACGCCGGCGATGAAGGTCAATGGAATAAAGATCGTCGAGATGATCGTAAGTACCTTCATGATCTCGCTCATGCGGTTGCTCGCACTCGATAGATACAGGTCGCGCAAGTCCGACGCCAACTCGCGATAGGTTTCCAGCAAATCCATCAACTGCACGGTGTGATCATAACAATCGCGTAAGTACACGCGCGTGTGATCGTGAATCAACGGATTCGGATCGCGTGCGAGCTGATTGATCGCCTCTCGCGCCGGCCACATCGCGCGACGCAATAGCAGCATGTCATGTTTGATTTCGTGAACCCGGTTCACCGAGTCGCGGCGGGCAAATTCCAGAACTTCCTCCTCCAGCAGTTCAATCCGCTCGCCATACCACTCCAGCACCGGAAAGTAACCGTCGATTACGCTGTCGATCAATCGATAGGCCAAATAGTCGGCCCCCAATTGGGCCAACGGTCCGCCGGCTCGCAATCGGCTGCGCACCGGTTCGAAGCTGTCGCCCGGTAAGTTTTCCTGAAACGTGAGCACGTAGTTCTTGCCCAAGAACATGCTGACCTGCTCGGCCTCCAAGTTCTCGGCTCGATGGACCATGCGCAACACGATGAACAAATGTTCGCCGTACTGATCGACCTTGGGACGCTGATGCGTATGCACGACATCCTCGAGCGCCAACGGATGCAGATGAAACATCCGCCCCAGCGACTTGATCAACTCGACATCGCCGAGGCCGTCAACATTGATCCAACAAATCGGCCACTTGCCGACAAACTCCTCAATTTGCTCGACGCGCTCGATGCGACGCTCGATTACTTGTTCGTCGCTGTATGCAAACAGGGTGATCGTACTGGGATGCGCGTCGGGCGGCGCGGTCACAGTGCCCGGAGGAGTACCAGGCGCATGATCTTGGCGACGAAACAGGCGGCGGCGCTTCTTATGCCCGTGCGGCATGGGGCGGTTCCTCCGACTCGGCGGTCGGATTATAAGGACGCGGACCGACCGCCGACTTCGTCAGCGGCAGCGTTGTATGGGGCAGTATCGCATCAATCGATCGAATATGCACATCGCGTTGCGGGTAGCTGATCTCGATCCGGGCCGCGCGAAACGCCCCATCGATCGCCGTATGTAATTCGTGCTGCACGGTCACATAATTTTCGAGACTGCCGACAAATACCCGCAACTCGAAGCTTAGCGTACTATCTCCGAAGCCGGTAAACAACGCGCGAGGCATTGGATCGTCCAGCACCATCGGATTATCGTGGGCCAATTTCGCCAGCAATCGTTGCACCAGTTTCGTA
>JAYTAU010000055.1:0-2168 GCA_043737375.1 Planctomycetia bacterium | reverse complement strand
GCCGGTATTACCTTCGAAGTACCAGCCATCGTCATAGTCGGGCAGCGTGCTAAGATCCGTCAAATACTGCAATCGCCAGGCATCGGCATAACCGCGATTGGACAACAGCAGCCGGGCGAAGCCCAGATAGTAGTTTGTGGTCTGGGCCTTGTTCGTTTCTTGATTCACGAGCGGCAGGGCCTGCATCATCAATTGCAGGGCGCGTACCCGATCGCGTTCGGTGCTGTGGACCTGCTTGCCACCGCCCCGCTGTTGGCCGCGATAGAACTTGCCGGCGATGATGTTGCCGTGGTGATCGACATTCATGTAGGTATCGGCGGCTGCCCACAGCAGACGCCAATTTTTGGCGTGGATAGCGATGACCGCTTCACGCAGTTCGTCAATTTCTTCGATGCGCCCAAGATTCTGCAAACAGGCGATCGCTTGGTTCAGAACGTCGCCGACCTTGGCCGGATCGGACTTGGGGTCGAGGGCCAACGTGCGAAAGCCATCGTATGCATCCTTGAAATTGCCTTCTTTCATAAGCTTTTCAAGACTGCCCCGATCGGTACCGGGGCGATCGTTCTTCAGGGGAGGTTCGGCAAAAAACGCCATCGCACTGTCCAACGCGGCCCAAGCAGAAAGGCCGACGACCGCGAGCAACAACAATGCGGCGAATCGAAAAAATTTCATGGGTGATTTTTGTTGGCGGTGATCAAACGGCAATAGCCAGCCGATAGCCGTTGTGTACGAATGTATTGAAACTTGAATAAAACTAGCGCAACGAAGCGAACAGTAACGTGGGATCCCGGTAGTTTGAAACCAAGGAACCTCGCTAACGAACGATTTCCGCCCCAAGGCTTTGACGAACCAAAATCGCCCAAAGTTCCCGACCATTTGCCAAATTAATTGCCCTCAAAAGGGCGCGTAAACTCGACCGGTCGATTCGAGGCTCCGATGGGTCAAGTTTATCAACTCCCGACGGATGATTGGCAAAATTATGCCGATTACGCGCGAAACTTTACGTTTACCAAGTTCGTCTACTCTTGCGAGCATGCCGGCACGCAGTCCATGATAGACGAGGGGCGATGTCGAAGTATTGAACAAGCCGCATCCTGCTCCTCACACCCGCCAAGCGTTTTGATTATACCCACCGTTCGTGATTCGGCCTTGGAAAACACCCCCGTGCAAGATTCGTTCAACCCTTACTGCGAATGGCTCGGTATCGCCGCGGCCGACGAACGACCGAACCATTATCAACTGTTGGGCTTGGTTACGTTCGAAACCGACCTTGGCAAAATCAGCGCCGCTGCCGAACGGCAAATGTCGCGCGCGTTTAAAGTGCAAGCCAGCCCGCGGCTGGCACAATGGCAGCGCGTACTGAGCGAACTGGCCGCAGCCAAGCATGTGTTATCGGACGAGGGCGAAAAAATTCGTTACGACGAACAGTTGCGAAGAGAATTGGCGATTGCGGGAGGACGAGCCGGCGCGAAGGCCGACCCCTGGTCACTCGCTACCCGTTTGCCCGACACTCAAGAGCCAGCCGGCATTAACTGGATGCCGCCAGGGCAAACACACCCGGTTCCCGTTCCCGAGAAACCTACCGATTTGACGCCCGAGGCATTCCCGAAATTATCACCGGGGCTGCCAGCACACTTGATGCCGCGACCCGCGGCCGCGTCGGCACCCTCGGCGTTGCAAATCTCGGCGTTGCAAATTTCAATAGTGCCGAGCCCGGTGCAGTTTTCGACATCGCCCGCGATGACTCCAACTGCTGCATCTCCGCCCGCCCCGCCGCTGGTTGCCCCGCCCCTGGCACCACCGTTAGCGGCACCGCCGCCAGGGCTGGAAGTTCACAATCCGTTTGCACCGCGTCCGACATCGCTGGATTTTCAATACCCTGGTGCGATGAATGCGGCCGACGATGAAGTACTGCCTACGCCGAGCCCGATGTACCCGATGGTTTTTACCCCGGCGGGCAACAATCCGGCTAGCACGACCAATTCGAACGCGACTATCAGTTTTTCCGAGCCTGCCGACGTAGCCGCGACGGTCGCCCAGAATATTTCGACCGATGAGGTTCATCCGGTCGTTGTCGCGCACCGCTCGCTCGCGCCGCAGTCTCGGCCCCAGTCGACAAACCAAACGCTCATCGCCGCGGCCTCGTTGTTGGTGCTGGCCGGAGTCGT
>JAYTAU010000054.1:0-2169 GCA_043737375.1 Planctomycetia bacterium | reverse complement strand
ATAGCGGCACCAAGGCCGAAAGCGGCTTAGTATTGGAATCGCCCGACACGATGAAAAAAGGGGGCGAGAACGGCCCTTCGATCGTTTCGAAAAAAGGTGCCGCCAGTTTATTGATCAAGCTTGCAGCGCACCAATCCGAACCGGTCATGCCACCGGCAAACAACAAAGCCAACGCTTCGAATCTTACTCCCGAAGAATTGGGTCTGATCAAACTTTGGATCGATCAAGGTGCCGCGGGGCAATCGGCGTCTGCCGCGCCGCTGGTCTGGCAACCGCTGCCGACGACCGTGCAACCGATTCTCTCGGTAGCAATGACCAGCGATGGTCAATTGGCCGCCGCCGGTCGCGCCAACGAAATTTATGTTTACGAACTTGGTTCGGGCCGCGAAATGGCGCGCCTTGTCGATCCGGCGCTTTCAGTGCAAGCCGGTCCGAAACGCGCCGGCATCGCCCACCTCGACATGGTGCAATCGCTGGCATTCAATCCGACGGGCGACCTGTTGGCCTCGGGAGGTTTTCGTGAAGTCAAGCTCTGGAGTCGCCCGCGCAATGTTCGTCGAGGCGAGCTTGCCGGCTCGACCGAAGCGGCTCAGGCGATCGCAGTCAGTTCCGACGGCAAATGGGCCGCCTCGGGCGAAACGAACGGCACCATCAAGCTCTGGGACATTGCGAGCAATAAAAACCTTCATACGCTTAGCGGCCACTCCGCTGCGGTGACGGGTTTACGCTTTGCCATCGATGGCAGCAAACTTTACTCGTCGTCGAAAGACAAGTCGTTGCGTGCTTGGACGACAGCCGATGGTGTCGCGGCAGGAAAAATCGATCTGCCGGCCGAGAGCAACGGCCTGGCCTTGGTCAACGACGGCACGCAACTCATCTCGGCCGACAGCGACAATCTGCTGCGAGTCTGGGCGTTGCCGGTCATGCCCGCACCAGAAGAATCTCCCAAGCCCATCAAAGAATTCAAAGGTCATGGTGCTGCGGTCAACGCAGTCGACAGCCTGATGCCTGCCGGAAAGGTCATCCTGTCCGGTTCGCAAGATGGCACGGCGCGCATCTGGAATTACGACAATGCTCAGCAGGTGAAACAGCTTGATCATTCCATGCCGGTGATCGCTGTTGCGGCGCGGCCCGACGGCAAGCGATTTGCCAGCGCCGGGGCGACCAACTCGGTCAAGCTATGGAACGCCGAGAATGGTCAAATGGTGGTCGAGTTGAAAGGGGATTTCAAGGATCGCTATACGGTCGCGCGTCTCGAACAAAACGTCAATCTTGCCAAGGCGAAGGCCGCGGACCGAAAAAAGGAAATCACCGAGGCCGAACAGACCGCGAAGAAAGAGCAAGACGCGGTTCCTAAAGCGATGGAGTCGAAGACCGCCGCCGACAAGGCACTGACCGAAAAGGTCGAGGCCGTAAAAAAGCCGGCCGAAGCGAAGGCAGCGGCACAAAAGGAATTAGACGACGCCACGCCCGCTGCCAAACAAGCGACCGACGCGGCAACATCCGCTAAGGAAGCTGCGGACAAAGAGGCCGGCAATGCCGAGCTGACAAAAAAGCGCGACGAAACGGCGAAACTTGCAGCCGAAGCCGATACCAAGCTGAAGGCCGCGCAGAAAAAACTCGACGACGCGACCAAAGCGCTGCAGCAGCCCGAACGTGATCTGAAGATCGCGCAAAACGTCGCCGAGTCGGCTGCCCGCAATGTCGAGGCCTCGCAAAAATCGGCGGCCAAAGCAGCCGAAGCCGTGCCCGCCGCCAAGCTAGCATCCGAACAAGCCGACACCGCGCAAAAAACGGCCGAAACGTCGCTCGAAACCGGTAAGAAAACGGCCGCCGAAAATGATAAAACTGCCCGCAGTGTGGCATTTTCCGGCGATAATTTGCAACTGATGACCGGCAACGAAAACGGATTGATCCAAATCTGGTCGGCCGAAAGCGGCACGCCGCTCGATCAATTCAGCGGACAGGGCGCGAGTATCTCGGCTGCCACATATGCGACCGGCAACGCGTTGCTCACCGCCGCCGCGAATAAAACCATCGTGAATTGGGACACTCAACCGGCCTGGAAGTTGGAACGTACGATCGGCAAGCCCGACGACGCGACGATGTTTCAAGATCGTGTGTTGTCGCTCGATTTCAGTCCCGACGGCAAGCTGCTGCTCACCGGCG
>JAYTAU010000053.1:0-5511 GCA_043737375.1 Planctomycetia bacterium | reverse complement strand
GTCGTAGGCAATAAAACTGCCCAGCCGCGATTCCTTGGCACCTGCCAAGTACGACTTATAAATCAATCCCTCGGGCAAGACTTCGTAGGCCCAGGGTTCGCGGCCGACGCTTGAATCGCTGTGCGATTGCACATCGCTAACGAACGACTCGGACAGGCGACTGCGTGTCGCACCGGCTTGGCGTACTAACGGTAAGCTCGTGTTGGTGCACGGCGGTGAAAAGATCGGTTCGTATTCCGAGGCCGCGGAGTATGAAGCCGCCTCCACGCGCGATTGCGAGTCCAACGACGTGGGTTGTTGCAACCCGTGCGACGGCGCGGGGGCTAAAACCTGCGCGCTAACTACCAAGGCGTTTGTCGCACAGAGCCACGTAAAAAAAACGCAGACTGCGTACAATCTCGACGCGCGCGCCTTACCGACGCCCTTCATGCACAAGCTCAACGCGCAAGCGAGTGACTTTTCATGGCCACAAGCAACACCAGAGGTTTTCGCTCGATTATTCACTTGCAGTCGCTTCGAGCTAGTATTTCGGGTGCGGCGCAAGATAGCAGCCCAACGCGTAACGTCGTGGAAAGTATGACAACGAGTCATGGTCTGGCGTGATCGCAGGCGGAGCAAGTCGGCTCTGAAGGCGGACGGACAGCGTTTCATTCGAATTCATCGGCAGAACCGGCAGCACTTCGCCAAGCCAGAGTCAAAATCGTTGAATGGCAGTCGTGCTAGCGTTAGATGGAGAGACTGCGCAAATTGATACCGTAGCTAAGGTCGCCCGTCCTTGGGCAAACTGAGCAGTCAGTTAAATTCACATGAGCCTTTCCAATCTCTGGCGAGATTAGCGACCCACAACGCGCCACTCTCCACCCATCGCCCTCCTTGCCGATGCTAGCTCACTGCTTTACAATCCGGCCAAAACCACATCACGAGAATTTCGGAGAAAAACGATATGGAACGTTCGTTTATTTTGCTCAAGCCCGACTGCGTGCAACGTCGTTTGGCAGGGAAGATTCTGACCCGTTTCGAAGATAAGGGGCTGAATGTCATCGCCATGAAAATGTTGCGGGTCACGCCTGAACTATCGAAGCTGCATTACGCCGAGCATGTCAGCAAACCGTTTTACCCGACGCTCGAAAAATTTATCACCGGCGGTCCCGTAGTCGCAATGGTGCTTGAAGGTCTGGAAGTGATTCGTGTCGTGCGCGAAATGCTGGGCGCGACGAGCGGGCTGAAAGCGGTGTCGGGCACCATTCGCGGCGACTACAGCAGCAGCCGGCAGATGAATTTGGTTCATGCATCCGACGGGCCCGAAGCCGCGCAGCGCGAGATCGCGTTGTACTTCAAGCCGGACGAGATCACGGCCTACGAACCGACCGTCACGCCTTGGCTGCGTGCGGGAGATGAATCGTAATGGGGAAATCGGAATGAGGAATGGGGAATGAACTTTGATTCGATCCGACTCAACCGACTATTCATTCCCCATTCGCCGCTCCCCATTCCCCATTTGCTTCTCCGTGACTCTGTGGTGAATCCTGCCGCGTCAGAGCCGCCCGGCCGGAGTGTTCGCGCGGAGTTGCTCAATCATCTCGCGCGTGGCTGCTTCGACGGCGGCCTGCCAGTGACTAGCTTCAAAGCGGTCTTTGTATTCGCGCCGCGCGTGCGCAAAAATAATCCCGCGCGAATTATTGACGATCGCACCGGTCCCGTCGGCATGAAAGCCGGCGGCAACATCGCGAGCGGTCCCTCCCTGACTGCCGAAGCCGGGGATTAACAGCCACGAACGCGGCATCACGTCGCGCAGCTCAGCCAACTGAGCGGGATACGTCGCACCGACCACCGCGCCGACCGAACTGTATTGAGGACCAGTTTCTTCCGCCGATAACTTAGCAACATACTTCGCCACATGCCGGTGGATCGGCTCTCCATCGGCAATCAAATCTTGAAACTGAGCTCCGCCGGGGTTCGACGTTTTGACCAGTACGAACACGCCCGAGCCGGTCTGTCGCGCCACATCGACAAACGGCTGCAAACTGTCGTCACCCATGTACGGGCTGACGGTCATGGCATCGCCCCGCCAAGCACTGTCGATACCTAAATAACCGTTGGCGTAAGCCGTGCCTGTCGAACCGATGTCGTTGCGTTTAGCATCGACGATAACCAACAGCTGCTTCTTGCGCGCGTAATTTATGATCTCGTGCAACGCCGCCATGCCGGCCGGGCCGAGCTCTTCGAAAAACGCCACTTGCGGCTTGACCACGGCGACCAACGGCGCGACGACGTCGATCACCCCGCGACAGAACGTTGCGTAACTGCTCGCTCGCGCGACGAAATCGTCCGCCGCGACCTGGCTGTCATACAACCCGCCGGGCAACGATTCGTACCGCGGGTCCAGTCCCACCAGCACCGGGTTTCGCTTGGTAATGATTGCTTGTTGAAGACGCTCGCCGAAGTTCTGCATGGGTGGGATCGTGATTGAAGTGGAGACGATAGTGCGGAAGTACCCTGTAACCGATCTCGCCAGAGATTGGGCCGTGTTTCGTCGTTCCCAAACTCTTGACGGTAATTCCGGCGAGCCAGTCGGCGGAGCGGCAAAATTGTGCGACGTCTCGCCGGTATTCTAAAGCCATATGAACCCGTTTAGATAGCCGTTGAAATCGCGCCGTCAATCTGGGATACTCAAGAATTGATTTCCCCCTTGGGCGAATCGCGGTCAGCCGGGCTGACACCGTCGATCACGATTGTCCCATGATGTGTTCACGAAATATCCGCCGGCGAGTTCGATCTTTGCGTTTTAGATATGAACGTAGCCAGGCTGATACGAATGAGCTGTAAATAAAAGTCGCGGGGCGTGGCGCAGTCTGGCTAGCGCGTTTGACTGGGGGTCAAAAGGTCGCAGGTTCAAATCCTGTCGCCCCGACTATGTTCTATTTTGAGCCCTTCGGCGAAAGCGTCGAAGGGCTTTCTCTTTGCGGCGTATAGGTTTAGGTCGCCTAAAGTACGGTTCAAACAAATCAAATCCAAGATCTCGCGCCTGACGGAGTTGTTTGAACCGCGCCACTGTTCGGCGGCCTTTTGCGTCCAATCGAAGATCGCCAGCGCCGTCTCTCCCCGGGCTGGGTCGGCGTTGCCCAATTGGGCCAACGTCTCGTCGGTCTTGGTGGCTTCTGCTTTGAGTTCGTTCGACTTAGACCGATAGACCACTTCTTCGACCGAACCGGCGAGGTACGCGTTGAGAAGGCGGTCCTGCATATTGGCCAGTTCCGTTTTGCGTTTGCTAAGCGACGTTGCCTGCCGACGTCGGTATTCTGTCAGATCGATCACCGCGGATCGGAGCTCCTTTCGAAACCAATCCGCCTGTTCGATCGACGCCAGTCGCATTTTGGCAAGGTCGTCCACGATGGCCTGCTCCAATTCGTCTGACTTCCAACGGACCGTCGGATGGTCCGGACTCGGGTGATTGTTGGCGCATCGATAATACAGGTGCTCGCGGACGCCTCCGCTCTTCAATTTGCGCCGGATGCGTTCCCCGGTGATCGATTGGCCGCAGTACGCACATTGAAGCAATCCGCCCGATAGTGGATGCTCTTGGGTGGTCGTGCGACGATTTCGCCCATGCAGAATATCTTGGCAGGCGTCAAAGGTCGGGCGATCTATCAGACGCTGGTACTGACCCTGGAAGACCTGCCCGTTGCGATGCAACTCGCCGATGTAGAATCGGTTTCCGAGGATGTACGAGAGCGCGGTGCGGTTGAATCGAATCTGGCTCTTACGAAATTCATGGCCTTCACGTGCAAGTTGGTCGGTGAGCGATTCGAACGTGTGACCGCCCGTGGCGTAGAGATCAAAAATACGAAGCAGCGTGCGTGACTTTTCGGGGTGCAGCTGAATCGGTTCGTTGCGATCCTCAACGTTAATGTAGCCGTAGGGGGCGTGACCGGTCGGCCAACCTTGGCGGACCTTCTCGTCCATGCCCTTCAAGACTTCCGAGCGCAAATTGTCGCTATAGTACTGGGCGACCGCCGCCATCACATTGAACGATAGCGCCCCCGCGGCACCGGGACCGAATTGGTTATCGACGAACGCCAGTTGCACGCCGCAGACGTCTTCTAGTTCCTGCAGCCGCACCGCATCCCGCATGTTGCGGCAGACGCGGTCGAGCTTGTGACTCAAGATCGCTTTAATCTTCTCGCGTTTGGCGTTCGCTTTGACCCAACCGAACATTTCATTAAAGGCCAGGCGCTCCGCCCCTCGCTTCGCCGACTCGGCCACGACGAATTCTCGAGCGATGTTCCAGCCGTTGGCCTGAGCCCTGTCGCGATTCACGCGGAGCTGTGCATCAAGCGAGTATCCTTCTCGCTGCTCGCGGGAAGAGACCCGCGCCCACAACACGATGTTCATGATTTCTGCTTCCCCTCTTCGGCTCGCAACAGTATCTCGGCGAGCCTGCGGACGTTCGTCAGAATCTCAATGGCCTCGTCCTCGCTGATCACTCGACCATAGGCCTTGGACCAAACGCGACGGGCCTCAGCGATCCGTTCGTCTGACAGCCACTGTGTCGACAGCGGGCGTGCGGCAAACAAGCCGGGCTCGGGTCCATGATGCCCAGTTGTGGCACGAAGTCCAGCCATGTTACGCGAAGATGGCACAGTTAAATTCTCCCAGTGAACCCGCGGCGGATCGCGACTAGTTCTCTCCGATGAAATCTCTGGGCAATTGTCTGCGCGGATTGCGGACATGTCTGCGGACAAACGCGTGCGCGACGAAACTCATATGCGGCGCATGTCGCTGATCGCTCGCGCATGTTCCGCGCATATGCGACGCATATGACTTTTCATGTCCTTATTCCAGGCCTGCACAAACTTCGTAATGATGACGAGGCAAGACACGCGACCGACATGATTAAGCTAGCCGGCTACGACGCCGGCGCGTCGGTCGCTGCTATGCGGAGCGGTGTTGCATGGATGGTGAGAGTCAAATCAACGAACAACAGTCCGAACCCTCCGGCCCGTCCATCGAGCCCGGAGCGGCATTTCTTGGAGCGCTGTTCATTGAGTCAGATACAATTCTCTTTCGTCCTATCGAAACCTGGGTGGAGGCTGGCAAGAAGCGCAGCCGCGTCGACTTCCGCAACACCTACCACCGTAAGGCGGTGCCGGCGCTTTTAAGATTCACATTGCAACAGCTTCTCACGCTGTCGGCTAAGGAAAGCGTCAACCTTTTCTTCGGCGTCTGCCCTCGCGGCGGCGACAAGGGTCGATTCGATCTGGCGTGGCAGATTCGGACGGTGCGCGCTCTGTGGACCGATATCGATCACGTTACCGTCGAAGAGGCTTGCTCACGCGTGGAGAAGGCTGGCCTCCCCGTGCCGTCGATCATCGTGAATAGCGGCAACGGTGTGCATTTGTATTGGCTGCTCGACGCGCCATTCCAGATTGATGACGCCGGCGATCCGCAGCCGGTCGAAACAGAGTGGCTACAGACGCCCGATGGTCGCAAGAAGCCGCGCAAGTACATCGT
>JAYTAU010000052.1:0-13388 GCA_043737375.1 Planctomycetia bacterium | reverse complement strand
GGTTTTCCCGCCGGCATTGCCGAATCGGCGGACGAAGTCGATCACTTGCCGCGCCGAATTTCGCCGTATTCAGTCGGCTCGAATTACGGCGGCCAAATGAGCCAGGGGCCAATGGTTCAGGGACCGATGCTTGGTACGCCGGTGTTTTCCCCGCCGGGGTTCGCGCCGGGCACGTCTCAACCGTTGGTCACCGACGAAGGAGTGATACTTCCCGGCGAAGTGCCGCTGCTCTACGAGGCTGAGCAGCCGCTCGCCTCGCAAGGTTCTCCGTCGGGGTTTCGCAAAGGTTTTCTGCAGCAAGTTTCGTCGATGACGACCTACTTGCCGCGGTTCGGCGACGACGGACTAGGTCAAGTCGACTTCGAAAACATGCTGATGGTCGGCATGCCGTTTCCGACCCGCGACATGCCTTTGGTGATTTCGCCGGGCTTCGACTTTCATTTGCTCGATGGGCCCGCACAGACGGATTTGCCGCCAAGGTTGTACGACACGTACGTCCAGTTTCGCTGGCTGACCAAGGTTTCGGATCGCTGGTCACTGACCGTGGCGGCAACGCCCGGCTATTACACCGACTACGAAAACGACAGTAGCGACGCGTTTCGGCTCACGGGACAAGCACTGGCAATATGGGAATGGCGGCCGGAAAGTAAATTCATCTTCGGCGTGGTGTACCTGGATCGCGACGACGTGGACATTCTGCCGGCAGGCGGGTTGATTTGGAAACCGAATGACGAAACACGACTGGATATCATTTTTCCTCGCCCCAGGTTTTTGCGGCGCTTTCGCAAAGGAAGTTTCTTCGAAGACTGGTGGTACTTCGCCGGCGAATTCGGCGGCGGACAATGGGCGATCGAGCGCGAGAACGGCGCTGCCGACGTGTTTACGTTAAGCGACTACCGCGTTAGCGCGGGCCTCGAACGGAAGAGCAAAGACTATTTCTTTGGCGGGCGGATCGAAGCCGGATATGTGTTCGGTCGCAAGATCGAGTATCGCAGCAACGTGGGCAACTTCGACCCGGCCGATACGATGTTCGTTCGCGTGGGCTTGTTCTATTAAGTTCACGCCGCCTACTCGCACCAAGCAATTGAACAGGAGGGAACAGAGAAAACAGAGATTGTTTTCGATCGATCAACTTAACAAAAAAATCGACTTGAAAAATCGAGCCACGATCCACATCGCAGTTAAGAAGCCCCAACAAAACCTCGCCATTGAGTGGCACTGTCAAACTTTCCAGGCTTGTCAGTGGGCAAGAAAATCGTCAGACGCCTTAACAAGCCCAAATAAAACTCAATATTGCAACTTTACTTCAGGCCCTCACCGCTCGTTACCTCGCTGCCTCTCCCAGGGGGAGAGGAGTTGGAAGTTATTATCCGGCCGTCCTAAATAACGAGTAAGAGTAAGGTAAATCGCACTGAGATCCGAAGCCACCAAATCTGTTTTCTCTGTTGCCTCTGTTTCCTCCTGTTCATTTTCTACGATTGTTTACAATTGCCGTCAAATTGCAGTTACTTCTTGCAATAAGACAACACCAACAGCGAGTAGCCAGTCGCCAGGTTCGGGTCGGATTCGAGCCAGCGATTGTTCTTGTTGGTCCACGAACCGTCTTCGGCTTGCCGAGCGGCCAACGCCGCGGTAATTTCGGCGCGCCAGTCGTGCTTAACCGCTTTGTCGTCTTCGAACATGTCATCGCCTAGCACGTGCAGAGTTTTGGCCATCGTGTGGTAGTAGTAGAACAGACCCATATCGCCGAGGCCGGGGTTCGCTTCGACGCTATAGTTTTTCCGCAGGAAATTGATGGTCGCCTTGACTCGCGGATCGTCCTTTTTCAGGCCCGCGTAAATCATGCTTTTCAGGCCGGCATAGCTCATCGAACCGTAGCTGCGTAGGCCGCCGTCGGGCTCGACCCCGGCAAAGCTTTCGCCGTTGTTGGCCACGGTGTAATAAAAACCGCCGTCGTTCACCTTGGCGGCGTGCGGACTGGTGTTGTGATCGGACTCCAGGTTTTGACAACGCGAAACAAAGATCAGGGCCTTCTTCACGGCTTCGTCGTCGGGACCATTGCCGGCGGCGACGAGGGCTTCCATGAGGAACGAGGTGTTCGACAGATCGGGGCGGTTCTTTTTGCCATAGCCGGCACCGCCGTAGTTGAAGCTGGACTTGGTTTGATTTTCGCTTTCATCCCATTGAATGCCTTTGACGAACTTATCGGCCTTGGCAATCAGCTTGTCGTACTTGCCGCCGGTGTTGGCTTCTTTGAGGCAGACCATCGTCAGCGCGGTCTCGTAATTTTTGACCATCGAATTTTCGGCGTAGATGCCGCCGTCGTCGCGGGCCAAAGCTTCAAGATACTTCAGCGCGCGGGCCACGGCCGGGTCGTTGGGCGATTTGCCGTTGCGCAGCAATGCGGTCGTGCAAATGGCCGTCACGCCGGCACCGGTCTGATTACTGAAGGAGCCGTCTTCCGCTTGACCTTTGGTCAGCAAGTAGTCGATGCCGTGATCGACCGTTTTCTGATGCTGCTTGCTACCTGTCTTGGCGGCGGTTTTGGTCGTGGTTGCTGCCGCGGGTGCGTCGGCCGCATGTAAGACTTGGTTAAACAGCAGCGGTGAAACGACAATTGCCGCAGCCGAAATCGACACGACACCCACAATTCGCAACGTACGACGCATAAATAACTCCTGAAGAATGTTCGCAGTAAATTTGCCCGAAAAGTCCCGTTGTGGAAAGATCTGCCCAGAGATTTTCCCACCTTTTACTTTTATACGCAGCTGACACGAGTCCTGTGCGAGGAGCGTCAGCCCAGTGCTTGAATATACGTTTTTAGGAAGAAAAGTCCTAGAAAATTGCTGCTTTCGTGGCGAGATCATTCCTGTAAATACGACGGCGCCGTGACTTAGCGGCACTTTTTTGACCAGGCACGACCAAAAAAACGCCGCTTCGAGGGTACATTAAAATCGCCCCATCCCGAAATATCGTCACGGCATAATCGCCAGGATCTCATCTTCACTAATGATAATTAGCTCTTCGCTCCCAACAGCAACTTCGATACCGGCATATCGCGTGAACAGAATGCGATCCCCTTCATGGACCAGATGCGGCAGTCGCGAACCATCGGGCAGCCGGCGGCCGTCGCCAACCGACAGCACGCGACCCTCTTGGGGCTTTTCGTGAGCCGAGTCGGGCAGCAAGATGCCGCCGGACGTGCTGCAGGCACTTTCGAGTCGGCGGACGACAACGTTATCGCCGAGAGGAACGACTTTCATGCAAGGATGCGGGAGGTAGGATGTAGGTGGTGGAATTCAGGTGTTAAGGCTAGGAGTCAGCAGCCCAAGGACGCAGCGACAACTCAATGCCGCAAGGCCAGTACAAGCATCAACGTAATCCAAGCAGCCAATCCGCCCGCGGACAACGCTAGAGCGATTCGCCGACGAAGGGTCGCGACCGTGGAGCAAGTTTCGAAGGACTGCCGTTCGAAAGCAGTTTGGTCGACGGCGCGCGGTTGATCATCACCACCCGGTTGTGGATTGGTGATAACCGCCGAATGTTCAGGCACTCCCTTTTTGCGGGTGCGTGATTTTGAACTCATGCACAAGGCCTTCTTCGAAATCGAATACGTTGTCAAAATCTTCGCGGCGATCGCGTTTGGTCTTTTTCATTTGCTTGATGGCGATCAAATTGAAGACGATCTCGCCAAAGTCGCCCGTCGTCGTCACGCCCCAGCTATTCAGCACACACTTGGCCATGAAGCCGTACTGTTCCGAAGCGTAGAGTCGAATTGCTTCGCACAGTTCCTGGCCGGTCAAATGGCGTTCGTCGGGCTTCTTTTCAGAACTTGAACGCAGCTCAGCGGTTTCTTCCTCTTCAGCCCTGCTTTGACCAAGGCCCAACGATTCGTGCGCGAAGTTCAGTGCCTCGAATACGAAGACATAGGCGTCGAATTTATAACGCCGGTCTTTTTTCAGTAGTTTGATGATGGGATGTGAAGGGTCGGTCATGGCGGTCGGTCGGGGACGATTCTTGCGATCCAGTGTCAAACACCATTCTAATGGCAACCAAAATAAACGCCATCTGATTGCTGGAAGGGGCGATGCCGGTTTCGAAAACAGGCACTCGCTAGCGATGCGAGTTTGTATTCGGTCTGCACTCGCTATTGGTTTCGAGCTTGTATCGGTATAATTATTCCGTCGATTCGGTACCATTGGATTCGCGGCGACCGTCGCCAGTGCCGCGTTTGAGAATCGTCAGCACATCGCCGGCCGGAACCAGCACGCGACGATGGTCTTCGGTTTCGACCAATAACTGTTGGGCCAGAATTTCGTGCGCTAGCACGCGACTGCGGCCCGTACTGGTGATGATTTCCGATCCGATCGGGGGCAGCTCTTTTTGCAATTCCTCGTAAGTATCGTACTCGTAACGCAAGCAGCATTTCAGCCGGCCGCAGCGACCTGAGATTTTGGTGGGATCGAGCGTGGCCTTTTGCAATTTGGCCATTTTCATCGAAACCGGCGGCATTTCCGAAAGATGCGTATTACAACAAACCGGTTTACCGCAATCTCCGTAATCGGCCAGCAACTTGGCTTCGTCGCGGCTGCCGATTTGACGCATCTCGATCCGGGTTTGAAAGTCCGACGCCAGCAGCTTGACCAGGTCGCGAAAGTCGACGCGGTTTTCGGACAGGTAAAATACGACTACGCGTTCGCCGCCGAAAATGTGTTCGACGTCGACCAATTGCATTTGCAGGCCGAGCGTTTCGATATGCTTTTGACTGATTTGAAATTCATCGCGCTGACGGGCTAAGATTCGCGACAACTCAAGGCTGTCGCTCGGCGTCATCTCGCGCAGCACCTGCCCTTGAGAAGGATTTTTTAGATGCGCGACCGCCTCGGGCGTGGCCTCGCACAGCACGATTGCCGATTCCAGGCCCCGATCGGTGCGAGCAATCACCTGCGTGCCGCGGGAAAACACCGCCGGATCGCGCGAGCCCATCACGGCGATCGAGCGCATCACTCCGAAGCGAACTACGTATTTGGCCATGGGCCAGGATATCTTCTTGGTCAGACTTATTTGAGAATTGGGAACCCGGCTTGGTAGGGATGCATACGCCGAAGCGCCGCAACCCTGTGGTATGATTGCCTCCTCGATTGCTGCAATCGAACAACGGAGTATAGCCGGGCGTTATTCGACGTGAAAGGCGGCGGCTGGTAACAATGCTATTGCCGCTCACACAGGACGAACTAACGCGATTGAACTTGAATCTTGCGGGGCTTCGCCGATTCGGCTTTCGGCAAATGCAACGTCAACACGCCGTCGCGATAATCGGCGGTGATGCGGGCGGCATCGATGTGTTCGCTGACTCGAAACGTACGAAAAAAATCACCGACGCCGAATTCTTGCAGCGAAAGGTGTGCGACGTCGGCATGGCGCGGCTTCACATGCGCGTGGATCGTCAACGATCCGTCCTCGAACTGAATGTCGACGGATTCGCCGCTCGCCCCGGGCATGTCGGCCTGCACAATTAGCTTGTCGGGCATTTCCAGAATATCGACGTCGGGCCGGAACGTCAGCCCGCTACGTGTGTGTTCGGTCGACGTTTCGTCAATCGTGTCGTTCGAAGGCATGGAGTCTCCCCTATTATAAAACACCACAGATAAATTTTATTGGAAACGTATCACAAGCGATTTGACGGGTGGAAACGATCAACCTCAGCCAATTGTTTGGACCTGCACTTTACGCGGTTTGGCGGTCTCGGACTTGGGCATGGTAATCAACAGCACTCCGTCATGCAGCGCAGCTTGCACTTGATCGGCCAACACCTCGACAGGCAGGCGTATCAATCGTGTAAACGAACCCAACCCTCGTTCACGGCGGTGATAGGTGCTGCCTTGCGGCGAATCGTCGGTGCGGGTGCCTTTGATCGTCAGCTCGCTGCCGACAACGGTGATGTCCAGAAATTCCGGCTTAACCCCAGGCAATTCGCACTCGGCAAAAACATTTTCAGCAGTCTCCCAAACATTGACTGCCGGAAATTCTCGCCCGGTCACAAAGCGAGTCGCGCCGGCAACTGTCGGGTGAGCCACAAAATTAGACAACAATCGGTCCATCTCGTCACGCAATTGATTGAGCGGAGGAAGTCCGGATCGAACTCGAAATGCCATGTAACAAGCTCCTGTTAAACGTTCAAAATGGCACAGCAAATGGCTGTGTATTCGATAAATTTGCAAAACGTATGCCGATCAATTTACCACATGCCTAGCGCGATAACTAATGTTTGATGAATAACTTATGTGAATCGCAAAATGATCCTGCCGTACGGTTTTCTGCCAGATTGACAGTTGCTATCTCCCCCGAGTTTGAAATCATCGCTGAAAGCCGCTCCTTGATGCCTGACCTCGTGTATTCGCGGTTGTGGACTATCTGTCGACGGTCTATACTCGTTGGTTTGAACGATTTACGTCCAATGGTGCTACCCGGTCGAATCGCATCCCGGCCTAAAGTCGGACTGCTATTTGTTTGGCGGCAGTCATTGCTTGAAAAACTAACAGTCTGCCGAAGTGCCGCCGGTCGGTACCTAAGTCTTTATGCGTTTTACGCTTCTCGATCGTATTACTCTTCTCGAACCCGGAACCCGAATCGAGGCCACGAAGAGCCTGTCGCTTGCCGAAGAGTATCTGGCGGACCACTTTCCGCTGTTTCCGGTGATGCCCGGAGTACTGATGCTCGAAGCAATGACGCAATGCGGTGCTTGGTTGATTCGAGCCGGCGAGAACTTTGCGCACAGCATGGTTGTTTTGGCCGAGGCGCGTAACGTGAAGTACGCCGACTTTGTTACACCCGGTCAGACACTGACCGTAACGGCCGAAGTTCTTAAGCAAGACGAACATGAGAGCACGCTCAAGGCGCAGGGCATGGTCAACGGCAATGTCAGCGTCAGCGCCAGGCTAATCCTCAGGCGCTACAACCTGGCCGATGAATCGCCCGATCGTGACGAGGTCGACCAAAGTGTGCGAGCCCACCTGCGGGAGCAATTTACGCTGTTGTATCAACCGAGCAACAACAAATCACACGGCAATCACGATTCACGCGAGTCGACATTATCCGGCGAGCTAAGTCACGCCGCACTGAACCGATAGTAACGCTACGGTCGGATCAGACACATTACGTTGAGTTTTTAACCGTAAATTACCGTTCACAGTATTGCTCATCACGAAGTTTCCTGGAGGTCGACGGAGATGCCATCTCAAGCCGAGGTTTTCGAAAAGGTCAAAATTTGTTTGGTCGAAGCGCTGGGGGTCGATGATGACGAAGTGACGCCCGAAAGCTCGATCATGGGAGATCTCGGTGCCGAGTCGATCGACTGGCTGGATATCGTGTTTCGACTCGAGCGCTCGTTCGGCATCAAAATCCCCCACGGCGAACTGTCGCCGGAAGATATTTTGACCAACGCGGAGTACGTGCGCGACGGCAAGGTGACCGCTGCCGGACTCGATCAATTGAAAAAGCGGATGCCGTACGCCGATCTATCGAAGTTCGAAGCCAATCCCGAAGTGCAAAAGTTTCCTAACCTGCTGACCGTGCAAGACATGGTGCGGTACGTCGAAACGAAACTGGCATAACACTGAGAATCCTTGCACCACGGAGACGCGGAGTCACGGAGAAAAAGTTGTCGCGCAAAGGCGCAAAGTAAGGACAAATTGATTTGTTGAATGTCGAGTTGCATTTCCCGAAGAACTACTCGACCAAGATAAGCTCGGCCGCTCATTGGTTGTGTTTGAGGTTTTTTGAATCTTTCTCCGTGCCTCTGTGTCTCCGTGGTGCGAAAAAAAGTGTTCTCGGTGATTGTCGTGAGTTCTCAATCGACACCGAATTGGTTTGACTATTATCGATGCTCTTTTAGAGACCGAATATGCGTTGGTTTTGGATCGATCGTTATGTCGAATTCGAAAGCGGTCGTCACGCGGTGGCCGTCAAAAACGTCTCGCTGGCCGAGGAGCACCTGCACGACCATTTTCCAGGCGCGCCGATCATGCCCAACTCGCTAATCCTCGAAGGCATTGCCCAAACCGGCGGGTTGCTGGTAGCCGAGGTCAACAACTTCGTCAAACGCGTGGTCTTGGCCAAGGTGGCCAAGGTCAAGTTTCATCGGGCAGCGGTGCCCGGCGATACGCTGACCTATCGCACTAAAATCGAACAGATGACGCCGGACGGAGCGATGATTTCGGCGACTAGCCATATCGGTGAACAGCTACAAGCTGAAGCCGAGCTGTTTTTCGCACATCTGAACAACAAACAAGAAGAACGCGAACTGTTTCACCCTGCCGACATGCTCACTTGGCTGCGAACGCTGCGGGTGTTCGAAGTCGGCCGAACCGCCACGGGTGCCACGCTCGAAGTGCCCGACACGCTGAAGTCGGCAACCTTCCCAGCCGACGGTGTCGTGGTAACCTAATTTCGATTCTTTCATTGGGTACTGCTATGAGACGACGCGTTGTCATCACGGGAATCGGTTGCATCACTCCGCTGGGTACCGAAGTCGATGAAGTTTGGGCGCGCTTGATGCAGGGCGACTCGGGCGTCGGTTATACCAGCATCTTCGATGCGTCGAAGTTTCCCACCCGCATCTCGGCCGAGGTCCGTAATTGGGACGTCGTCGACATGGACGAAGACCCTGAGCTGTGGCGCTATCGCGGGCGACATACGAAGTTCGCAACCGGTGCCGCAAAAAAAGCAATGGCCGACTCGGGTCTGCTAGACAGTAAGCTCGAACCGACGCGGTTTGGAGTTTATTTGGGGAGCGGCGAAGGTCAGCAAGACTTCGATATGTTCACCAAAATGATGAGCGACGCGTTGCAAGGCGATAAACTCGATCTGGCCAAGTTCACCAAATCCGGGTTGGAACTGTTGCATCCGGTGGCCGAGCTGGAGCAAGAACCGAACATGCCGGCCGGGCATTTGGCAAGCATTTTCAATGCGCAAGGGCCCAACGCCAATTGTTTGACGGCCTGTGCCGCTAGTAGCCAAGCTGTGGGCGAGGCCGTCGAAATCATCCGCCGCGGCGACGCCGATGCCATGCTCTCGGGCGGCACTCACAGCATGATCCATCCCTTTGGTGTGACGGGCTTCAACTTGCTGACCGCACTCAGCACGCGCAACGACGAACCCAAGCGCGCATCGCGACCCTTCGATCGCGATCGCGACGGCTTCGTACTAGGCGAAGGGGCCGGCATGGTGGTTTTGGAAGAGCTCGAACACGCTCGCGCACGCGGCGCAAAAATTTACGGCGAGCTGTTGGGCTATGGCTCGACCGCCGACGCCTATCGGATCACCGATACGCACCCCGAGGGACGCGGCGCTTCGGCGTGCATTAAAATGGCGCTCGAAGATGCCGGGCTGAATCGGGACCAAATTCATTACGTCAATGCGCATGGCACCAGCACCAGCGTGAACGACAAGGTCGAGTCGCTGGCTATTAAGAACGTGTTCGGCGAGCAAGCCTATAAGATTCCGGTTTCAAGCACCAAGAGCATGATGGGGCACCTGATTGCCGCCGCCGGCGCGACCGAGCTGATAGTGTGCCTCAAAGCGATCGAGGCCAACACCCTGCCGCCGACCATCAACTACGAAACGCCCGATCCCGAGTGCGATTTGGATTACATTCCCAACCATGCGCGCGAAGCACGTTGCGACTACGCGTTGAGCAACAGCTTCGGCTTTGGCGGTCAGAATATCTCGCTGATCGTCGGGCGATACACGGGGGCTTAATTACAAATTACGAAGGACGAATTACAAAGTACGAACCAGCAAGTGGTTCGAAATTTGTGGGCCCACGGCGTTCCGAGTGATGCTTAGGCCATCGGCCCGCCATTTTCTCGTTCCCACGGTCTCCGTGGGAACATGCCACCCGCCGCTCTGCGGCAATTAGGGGCGAACGAAAAATAACTTCCCGATATTTCCGACCCTCACTCCACTCTCTTCCAGAGGGCGAGGATTTTGGGACGAAGTTGTTTTTCGTCCGCCCCGTAAGTTGATGCCGCGCATGAGCCCCGGCGACGCGGAGCGTCCGCTGCGTGCGTTACCACGCGGAGCGTGGGAACGAGAACCGCCTGACGCACAACGAAACAAGCCCCGAAGCGCGATCTCGCGCTCGGGGCTAATTTACTTTTGTACTTCGTCATTTGTATTTCGTAATTGGCTTACGGTCCAATGCTCGGCGGGTTATCGGCCAAGAAGTCACGCGGACCGCGGGTCGTGTAGTACGGATAAGCCACGGCACCCGTCGGCGGGCCCGCATACGCCGCCGGACCGGCAGCAGCCACACCGCTAGGGTCTTGGCGATTCATCGCGTGGTGACCTAGGTGATGCCCCTTTGGTCCGCAGCTTTGACAATCGCCCGCGCCGGCACCAGTCCCGCACGAACCGTTTTCGCAGCCGCCCGACTTGCAGGCGCCGCTCTTGCAACCGCCGCCCCAAGGGCACAGGCCCCAATGGTTGCACCAAAGTTTGTCCATGCAGCAGCAGCCGGTGCTGGTCAGCAATGCCAAAAAGCCCAATAGGGCAAAGGTCGCTCGTCTCATGGAAATCCATTTCCTTTTGGGATAGTTCGGATTGACTAAGCTTCCGCACGGACGACGGTTGGTTGTCGGCGGTAAGACTAGATTTCGCTGTTCACGGCCCGTCTTATGTACTTATCGGCCCTATAACCGGCAAAATCCAACAATTCGGCACATTCGGCAAAAAAGAATCTCACGTTAAAGTTGGTGGAATCACCGATAAACCTGGGTTCTCGGCATTTACCCCGGCCCGCGCGCTGCGTTAAAGTGAAAGGGCCATGATGGTTACGCAAACGCGGTCGTTGCAATTACGGCCTGTCATGCCCACGGAAGGCTGATCGCACCCCCAACGGATTCGGCGGGAAACATGTCCAATAAATTCAGCTACATTTTCGGCCTGGCTGGGTCTTTTCTGGCACTCGCTGCTTTTAGCGGCTGTTCCGGCACTTCAGTCACGAACCCGCCCGTTTCGAAACCGTTGATCGCCGCAAGCTCCTCAAACGTCATTCAGCCCGGCCCCGATATTCAAAAACGGCTGCAAACCGCGCTAATCAACGCCCAACCGGGCGACACGATCGAGCTAGCCGCGGGGCACTTCGAATTGCACGCCACGCTCTCACTCGATGTCAAGCATGTCACGCTACGCGGTCAGGGGAGCGGCAAAACAATTCTCGATTTCAAGAAACACCAAGCCGGCACCGGCGGCGAAGGACTGCTAGTCACTGCCGGCCCTGTGACCATCGAATCGTTGGCCATCGAAGATGCCAAAGGCGACGCGCTCAAAATCGCAGGCGTTAACGGCGTGGCCGTGCGCGGTGTCCGGGTCGAGTGGACCCGCGGTGCCGACTCGACCAACGGTTCGTACGGCATCTACCCGGTGCAATGCAACGATGTGCTGATCGAGCAGTGCGTGGCTTGCGGAGCATCCGATGCCGGGATTTACGTCGGACAGTCCAAGAACATTGTCGTTCGCAATAACCATGCTTACGAGAATGTCGCCGGCATCGAGATCGAAAACTCGCTCGACGCGGACGTTTACAAAAATCTTGTGACCAATAATACGGGCGGGATTCTAGTCTTTTCGCTCCCCAACTTGCCGGCGAAAAACGGCAGCGGTTGTCGTGTCTTCGAGAACACGGTGCTCGAAAACAATCACGCCAACTTCGCGCCCGATGGTAATATCGTGGCGATGGTTCCGCCCGGCACGGGCCTGATGGTGATGGCCTACGATCAAGTCGAAGTCTTCGACAACAAGTTCGAAAACAACGCTACCGCCAACGTGGCCGTCGTCAGTTATCACGTGACGGAAAAGAAATTCGACGACCCGCGTTATGATGCTTTTCCCGAGAGCATCAGTATCCATCACAACGAGTTTGTGGGAGGCGGCGAAAAACCGGCCGGAAAGATGGGCACGCTGCTCAGCCCATTGGTCGGCGGCAAATTTCCCGACATTATTTACGATGGCATTGCCGATTCAGAGAAGTTCGTCGATGGGAAATTGCCTGACGCGTTGCGAATGGTGATTCACGATAACGGCGACGCCGACTTCGCGAATATGGATTTGCAAAACTTCGACGTCGCGAAATTGCTTTTCGGCAAGTTCCCCAAGATCAGCCGCGATCTTACAGCTCATGCGGGAAAACACACGGCGCTGCGAGCCGTGCAACTTCCGGAATTCGAACGCTCGACCGTCTCGCCGATCGCGGCACCGACGGGCTGGCCGCCGAAATCGCTCTCGGCATTTAACCTGTTTATGGGCAACGGAGCCGCGCAAGAGCCGGTCGCGGGAGTGGTGCCTTACGATCTCAACACGCCGTTGTTTTCAGACTATAGCGAGAAATATCGGTTCATCCGACTTCCCCCCGGCACCAAGGCGGCTTACCACGCGGACGAAGCATTCGAATTTCCGATTGGAACGGTGATCGCTAAAACTTTCGCCTACCCGCGCGACATGAACGATACAGCTCGCGGACGTCGTCTGCTGGAGACGCGAATTTTGGAACATCGCCCCGAGGGTTGGATCGGCTTGCCATATGTTTGGAACGACGAACAGACCGAAGCCGTGCTGGAAGTGGCCGGCGACACGGTGGATGTGGCGTGGAAACATACCGACGGCTCCGAACGCAAAAACAATTACTTGATTCCCAATTCGAATCAATGCAAAGGTTGCCACCGCGTCGAAGGCAACGACCAGCCGATGCGACCGATCGGGCCGACGGCGCGACAACTCAATCGCGACTTTGCCTACGCCGATGGTACCGACAATCAGCTCGCACGTTGGAGCCGGTTGGGAATGCTATCGGATTTACCGACGGCGGATCAATGGCCGCACTTGGCCGTCTGGAATGACGCAAAGTCGGGCACCGTGGATCAACGCGCTCGGGCCTGGCTAGAAATCAATTGTGCACATTGTCACAGCACATCCGGACCGGCGAAGAACTCGGGTCTCGATCTGCGGTATACACAGACCGATCCCACGATGTACGGCGTGTTCAAATCGCCCGTCGCAGCAGGCAAGGGAACCGGCAATCGGCTTTATGATATTGTGCCTGGCAAGCCTGACCAGTCGATTCTGATGTATCGCATCGCTTCGGATCAACCGCAGGTGATGATGCCCGAGCTTGGCAAACGCATGGTGCATACGGAAGCGGTTGAGTTGATCCGCGAGTGGATTGCCGCGATGCCGGAAAAGGCAAAGGGGGCGAGGATCGAGCAACGAGGATCGAGTACGGGATCGGTTAGCCCCGGACTCCAGACCGGGAAAAACCTAGCCGATAATTGAAGTAGTCTTTAACTCTTGGTTTGGACGGTGGGCGACTGGGCTGACGAATATTTCGACCT